>CBIGXK010000010.1:0-27412 GCA_966193805.1 uncultured bacterium
ATGGACGTTCGACTGGTGGACCGACGGAATATATCGCCTGCTTGGAAACGATCCCACCAAAGTATTTGCCAGGCCACCCGCGCCTGAACCATCGCGTGATGCGGTTTCCGGCGTATACGACAAAGTAATTGCCGATGCGATGAAACGCAAACCCTCCTGGGAAGACATAGGCGTTTCTATTCCAAAAGAAGAACAAAAAGGAAAGAGAGGTATCAACGTCTATTTGAAATATACGTCCGGAAAATCAGGATGGGATGAATCGGACTACTACACGTATCATCCTGCAAACGGTCAACTATACTTCACCAACACGCAGGATCAAAAAACGCTCGGTGCAAAATGGCGGAACAGCAACTACGCCATTCACGTGGGAAGTATTTATGGATTGCCCACAAAACTGCTGGCAACGTTCATTTCCTTGTTTTGCGCCTCGCTGCCGCTAAGTGGGTTTTTGATCTGGTGGGGTCGCAGAAAAAAAGCAAAATCCACAGGAAAACCACAGCGCAATCATGTTGAACGGAAACCGGATCTCAGTATGAATCTTATCCCACCAGCTCCGTCCGGGAAAGCAATTCATTGATGGTCTCCATTTCTTCTGCCGATAATTTAACATTGATTGCCCTGGCGTTCTGAACAGCCTGCTCGGCGTTTCGTGCGCCGGCGAGTGCGATGGTGATTCCGGGCTGCTCGATCGTCCAGCGTAACACCAATTGCGACAGGCTGGCGTTTTTTCCTTCAGCTATGGGCTTAATCTGTTCAAGAAATTGATTGACCTTTTTTATGTTTTCTTCTTTGTAAAATTTTGTTCCGGGACGGTGATCGCCCGCTGCAAATTGATGTCCAGGCTTGATCTTGCCTGTTAGTAGCCCACGTTGCAACGGACTGTAAGCAATGATGGAAATATTGTTTTCAATAGCATGGGGAACTACGTGTGCTTCAATGGTTCTTTCCACCATGCTGTAAGGAACCTGGTTGGAAGCAAGCGGTACCACCTTTTCTGCTGCTTCCATCTGCTGCACGTTATAATTGGAAACGCCTGCCGCGCGTATCTTGCCCTGCTTCAGCAGTAGTGAAACCGCTTCCATGGTTTCATCGATAGGCGTGGTAGTGTCGGGCCAGTGTATTTGGTACAAGTCTATATAATCGGTTTTCAGGCGGCGCAGGCTGTCTTCACATTCTTTAAGTACGCTTTCGCGGCCCGCGTACCGGTAAATGGAAATAGGATTGTTGGCATTGTCGAAACTGTCCATTGAGTGATCGCCTTTCTTAATGTCCCATCGCATCCCAAATTTTGTCAGGATCTGCAGTTTGTCGCGCGGAATGCCGCTTATTGCTTCTCCTACAATCTCTTCGCTGAGGCCCTGTCCGTAAACGGGCGCGGTATCTATGGATGTAACACCTTCATTTATTGATGCCCTGATTGCTTCGAGCGCATCTTTTCTTTCTGCTCCTCCCCACATCCATCCGCCGATGGCCCATGCTCCGAAGGTGATGGCCGATGCTTTTACTGAACTGTCTCCAAGTCTTCTGAATTCCATGCTTTATGTTTTAATAGGTAATAATATATATGTAAAATAAACGTTTTCAGGTGTACACAATCCCTTCGTATGAAAAACCTGTTACCCCTGATTGCCCTGTGCCTGGGAATATCCTCTTGCAGCTCAACGCGTTGGATGTCGCTGAGCGTTTTGGAGCCGGCACCGGTGACCCTTTCTCCCAATATAAAAAATATAGCGGTGATCAACCGGAGCGTGCCGGACAAAAAAGCAAAGGCCCTCGATGTTATTGACAAAGTATTTAGCCTGGAAGGCGCCAATCTCGATAAAGAAGGATCCGAAGCCACCGCGATTTCGCTCATTAACGAACTCGATGGCAGCAAGCGTTTTGAAGAAGTGAAGATGGTTGAGTATAATGGGAAGGGCACCAACAATCCGGGCGGTTATCCATCACCGTTGGATTGGAACGCCGTGCAGGATATTTGTAAAGTTAACAACGCCGATGTGTTATTTTCGCTCGAGTTATTCGATACCGATTCGAAGATCACGTATGCCGCACATCCGGTAAAAATAAACACACCGCTGGGGAGTATTCCCGCCGTTCACCAGGAAGCCACGATGAACACCTGGGTGAAAGCCGGCTGGAGAATTTATGATCCGTACAATAAGATGATACTCGATGAATCGGCTGTTTCAAAAAACCTGGTGTATCGCGGCAGCGGTATCAATCCAGCGCTTGCTGCAAAGGCGCTAATCGAGCGTAAGGAAGCCGTTCGCCGTGTAGGAACCAATGCAGGCGCGGCTTATGCTTATAGCGTGATCCCGGTGTGGATCCGGGTGTCGAGAGAATATTATGTAAGAGGAAACGATAATTTTAAAATTGCCCGCAGGAAAGCTGAATCAGGCAACTGGGATGGCGCCGCGGAAATCTGGAGCCAGCAAACGAAAGCCGCCCAAAGAAAAGTTGCCGGCAGGGCATGTTACAACATGGCGATCATCAGTGAAATCAACGGCCGCCTCGACGAAGCCATTCAGTGGGCGCAGAAGTCGTATGAGGATTATAATGTAAAGATGGCGCTTCGCTACGTCCGGATCTTAGAGGACCGAAAAATTCGTAACAGCATTCTCGAACAGCAGCAAATGCTGGATGTTGCCGATTCAGAAACTGGCAACTGATTTTTCCGGCTACTACCTAATTACAGCATCGTTTCCGCTCCTTAAAAGCATAAAGCGATCGAACTCGTTCGGTCGCTTTTTTATTAAGTATCAGAAGGCAAAGCTGCCATCAGTCGATTATTTCGAAAAGATCATCCGGGTGATGAATATGCCCTCTCCATCCTGGTGGCCAGCATTGCTTTCCACGCCACTGGTAACAAAGGCAAGCTTCCAGCCATCTTCCACCAGCTCCGTCATTTTAGCCTCGATCATCGCGTCGTTAGAAGCAATGTTCTGGAAATTGATACCGGTAAGGCTGTAAAAATTCAGCAGCTTGGTTTCGTTGAGGTTGTCCACTTTCGCGTCCTTCCTTTTGACTTTATTTTGCTTGCTATCGGTACCCGAGGACCTTTCGGTGGTAAAATTCCCTATTTCCACTTCCGATTTGTTTTCAATGATACGCGATCTTCCCAGTCCGCCGGGAACGATAGATTCAACGATGGTCACCACTTTGTAGGCCTTCGCCGTCTCCTGCGAAAAAACTGCCTGTCCGGCCATTAACGATACGAGTAACAATAATGAAAATTTCATGTTATAGTGTTGGTTTAATGAGTGCAAAGGAAGATAAACGCCGTAACAAAAACAACGTTTGGTTTCACCAGGTATTCTGGCCGGCGTATGAACTGCGTAAAGAGCTGCATGAATTGAAAAAACGGGTTAATAATGATCATGGAATAGAGATGTCTCCGGTTTTCTTGAACTCGGTACGGTACTTCTGTGGCGAGCACGCTTTGTACTTTTTGAACTGCCGGTAAAAGAAGGGAAAGCTCTCATATCCTGCAGCATAGCCGATCTGGTTGACGTTCATATCCGTTTCAATAAGCAATTTGCAGGCAATGTTCACACGGTATTCGTTAACAAATGCGAAAAATGTTTTCCTCATCACCTTGCTGAAAAACCGGGAAAAAGATTCCTGCGTCATGCTCACTTCGGAGGAGATCTCTTCGAGAGTTATTTTCTTTTGGTAATTCGAGCGGAGATACTGGTACACGGTGTTGATGCGGTCGTTATCAACGTAATTCAGGTTGTATGAAAATCCCTGTTCGCACAGTACCTCATACTCATCAGTATTTGCCAGGTCGTTGAGTATCTGCAATACGGAGATAAGCTTATTGAAAGGCGGCAGTTTGACCGACTCCAGCAGTCTTTCCTTCATTTGAAGCGCCACGCTTTCGCTGAACTTTATTCCCTTATGCGCCGCCTGGTGCAGTTTCTTTATGGCCTTGAATTCTTTGCTGTCTATCCATCCTTCCCCTAAAATGTTTTCGTTCCATTGTATTACGATGGCGGACGCGGTTTCGGTGTCGTTTTCTGTATTTTTCCAGCAATGGGGAAGGTTTGGACCGAGAAACACAAAATCGTTCTCTCGGAAGTCGCCGAAATGGTTGCCTACATAACGAATTCCTCTGCTCGAAAGAATGAATGTGAGCTCATATTCGGGGTGATAATGAAAGGGGAAGTCAAACTCCTTCTTTGCCTGTACGAAGGCGTTCAAAGAAGTCGTCTCCAACGGGGCAATCGCTTCAAACTGGGCTTTCATGAAAAGTCCTTCTTTTCAGGCAATTTAAGCGATAAAATACAAAATAGTGTAGTATTTGGCTAATTTTAGCAATTCCGTTCAAATGTGTACAAGATAAATTTGTGAGCTAAAACAAACTCCGTGAGCAGTCCGAAATTTACCGAAAAACGATTTATTGTCATTTTAGCATTTGTAACCACTTTATTTCTTCTTTGGGGCGTTGCCATTACTATGGGAGACGTGCTGAACCGCCATTTCCAGAATGTGCTGCATGTTTCCAAGTCGCAGTCGTCTTTCGTGCAGGCAGCGATGTTCGGGGCATATTTCGTGATGGGAATCCCTGCCGGCCTGTTCATGAAGAAATATGGCTATAAGAAAGGTGTGTTGCTGGGTCTCAGCCTGTACGCCGCCGGAGCCATGTTATTCGTTCCAGCCGCTAATGCCGCTTCCTTTCCATTTTTCACCATTGCATTGTTTGTTCTGGCCTGCGGACTTGCGAGTCTTGAAACCGTTGCCCATCCTTTTGTTGCGGCGCTCGGCGACCAGCGCACCAGCGACCAGCGCCTGAACTTTTCGCAGTCGTTTAATGGATTGGGAGCAGTGGTGGGACCATTACTCGGCGGTTATTTCCTGCTTCGTTCGGGCCAGGATGAAGAGAATGTGCTCCATTCGGTTCAGTCGCTGTACCTGGTGATCGGCATTGTTATCGCCGCCATTGCGGTGGTATTTTCTTTTGTTAAGGTGCCGGCGCTGAAGGATCCGCACGCGGCACAAACGCCCAAATTGCATGTTGTTGGAAACGAAGGGGCAAAGCCAAAAAAACTATTTCAGCACCGCCATTTTAAATGGGCCATCGCCGCACAATTTTTCAACGTGGCCGCTCAAGGCGGCACGTGGGCCTACTTCATCAATTACGGTATTGAAAATGTACCGGGCCTTACCGACGAAAGAGCGGCGTATTATTTTTCGTTCAGCATGTTTCTATTGATGATCGGCCGGTTCGTGAGTACTTACCTCATGCGCTTTATTGCGCCCAATAAATTGCTGGCCATCTATGCAATCGCCAACGCCGTTCTCTGTATTATTATTACGCAACGCCTTGGATGGCCCTCGTTCATTGCGCTCATCATGCTCAACTTTTTCCTCAGCATCATGTTCCCTACGATATTCAGCCTCGGCCTAAAGGACCTTGGCGATCATACGCAACAGGCCTCATCATACATCGTGATGGGCGTTGTGGGTGGTGCGGTATTTCCGCCGTTGATGGGTCTTATTGCCAACCACGATATTGCGGCGTCGTATTATCTTCCCCTCATTTGTTATGCAGTGATTTTTCTGTTTGCCTGGAAATTTTACAAAGTGAATTCGGCAAAAGAAGGATTTCCTGCGGAAGGGAACGGTCCACTTGCACTCGAAGAAGTGCCTGTGGCGGGCACTCCCATTCCCTGATCAAACAAAATAGGGTAGTCAATTATCAATATGGGGTAAGAATGGAAGGTGTGGAATAATGAAATTTGAACCGTCAATTTAATCGCGAATGCCTGTCACATGTAAAGCAGCAATAGCTGATGGCAAAGGAAATTTTTTGATAGACCGCGTCGAACTTGGCGAACCGGCTGCTGATGAAGTTTTGGTGAAGATTAAAGCGGCGGGGCTTTGCCACACCGATCACGACTCGCTGAAATGGGGAAAGCCATTGGTGATCGGCCATGAAGGCGCCGGGATTGTGACGAAGAAAGGGGCCGATGTTAGCGGCATTGAGGTAGGCGACCAGGTAATATTGAATTGGGCGACGCCTTGCGGTTATTGTTTCCAGTGCCTTGAAGGGAACCAGAATATCTGCGAAAACCAGTCGCCGGTTGTGGCAGGCGCGAACGGATATTCTCCGGGTCATGCGCATCTTGAGGGTACAAAATGGAATGGCCGGCCCATCGAACGTTCTTTCAACCTGGGAACTATCGCTGAGTATGCATTGGTGAAATCTTCTGCGGTGGTGAAAAATCATTCTGCGAAGATGTCATTCCCTGCGGCAAGCATTATTGGTTGCGGAGTGATGACTGGTTACGGTTCGGTGGTCAATGCGGCGAAGGTGAAAGCAGGATCTTCTGTAGTAGTGTTGGGAACGGGCGGCGTTGGATTGAACGTTATACAGGGAGCGAAAATTTCCGGGGCGGCCAGAATAATTGCGGTGGACATAAACACGCAGCGCCTCGATATGGCAAAAGAATTTGGCGCCACGCACACGATCACTGCAAATAAAAATGATAAAGGATTGACGAACGCTGCGTTGGAGGTGAAACAACTGACCGGAGGAAGAGGCGCAGATTATTCGTTTGAATGTACTGCCATCCCTGAATTGGGCGCAGCTCCGCTGGCGATGGTAAGAAACGGCGGCACCGCAGTGCAGGTAAGCGGCATCGAGCAGGAAATTACCATCGACATGAACCTTTTTGAATGGGATAAAACCTACATCAATCCGCTCTATGGAAAATGCAGGCCGCAAATAGATTTTCCGAAAATTATAGACCTGTACGACGGAGGGAAACTGTTGCTGGAAGAAATGATTACCAGGCAATATAATATTGATCAGTTGGACAAGGCCTTTGACGACATGTTGAAAGGCAGGAATGCAAAAGGAGTAATCGTATTTGATTAAAGCAGAACAGCAAACATGTCGAATTTTAGAACCGTAGAAATATCCACTCCCGAATTTGAATCGGCTAACCTCCGGTTCATTACGGTGAAATCGAAACAGCTTGGCAGGCGTGGCGACATTTGCGTGTTTGTACCACCCGGAGTAACTGCCGGTCAATCGCTGCCCATCGCGATATTGCTGCACGGCGTGTACGGAAGCGCCTGGAGCTGGGCACTCAGCGGCCGGGTTCACCTAACCGCAATGGAAATGATCAGCAACGAAGAAATTCCGCCGATGATCATTGCGATGCCTTCCGACGGACTATGGGGCGATGGTTCCGGTTATGTGCCTCATGGCGGTGCCGATTATGAAAAATGGATCGTTGAGGATGTTGTTGCCGTGTTGAAAGAAACGATAACAGGAGCCGGCGAAAACAGCAGGCAATTTATTGGTGGATTGTCGATGGGCGGTTTTGGAGCGATGAAGCTCGGTGCGAAATACGGTAATCGCTTTGCCGGCATCTCTGCGCATTCGTCGATAACCAACCTGGAGCAAATGAAGTTGTTTGCTGAGGAGGATCTTGCAAATTATGCGCAGGCTGATAAAACAGAAGAAGATGTTTTTGAAACCATAAAGAAAAATATTTCGTACTTGCCTCGGCTGCGTTTCGATTGTGGCAAAGACGATCTGCTCATAGAACAGAACAGGTTGTTGCATCAACAACTGGAGAACGAGAATATTCAACACATATATGAAGAATTTGACGGTGTACATGAATGGCCGTACTGGATAGAACATGTGCGCGCCTCACTCAAATTCTTCGGTAGTTTATAATCCGATCATTAAAGAAAATTTGTTTTTATGCTTGCAGAAAATTATTCTGGTTACAAAGGTTTGCCGGAACTGGTAGGATTGCACTCGATGAAGGACGCGATCAGTAAGGGTTTAACGGTGGCCGAATGTGTAACGCGGTTGAAGCGCTATCACTGGACAGCGAAGCGGATGAGTTTGATCTTTACCAGCCGCATCAACGCAATGCCTGTTTATGAATTGAAAATGGCTTTTTCGTTGCATGCGCATTACATGGCTGAACACACTGAAGCTTTTTTTGCAAGGGTGCGTGAAATGCGCCAGCCGCCTTATGGCATGGATAAGGCGCCACATGACGCGCTCGATACCTTGCTGGACGAAGTGCAGAATGCGCCCACCACGGAGAGTCTCGTGTTAGGGATGTATGGTACGGTAATCCCGGCGTTGGTCCGTGGCCTTGAAAAACATATCGCCGAGAGCAATAAGCTTTTCGATCATCCAACATTCCGTGTATGCAGGATGGCGCTTATGGAGATGAAGGAGATAGAAGAGTACGGCAGCAAGGCTGTCGAGGTATTGGTGGATGAGCCGCACAAAGAGCACTTAAAAGAATGGCAGCAGTTGCTGCAGAATTGCCTGGATGCGATGGGAGATCTTGATGGAACAAAAGAGCCTGTTGGCGCGACGCCCAGGAGAATGTTTTCATTGCAGCCTTTTGAGTACGACTATGCGCCGAAGCGCGACGAACGGTTTAAAGATGTGTTTAACATGCGCGTGAACGCAGAAACTTTTTTATTGGATGAAAGATTTAAGCCACTGCCGAAAACGCTCATGCTATATTTTAAGCGCATGAGGGAAATAGACGTACCCGAGGTGATGTCGAGCATTGTGTACGACATGAAAGATAAACCCTGGGGATATTATAAAGACATGATCAGGCAGATATGGGACGAGGCACGCCATGCGATGATGGGCGAAGTAGGATTTACGTCGCTTGATATTGACTGGAAAACCATTCCGTTTAATCTCACCTGGTCGTTTTTACTGAATACCAGGATGACGAGAAAAGAGCGCCATTGCATTCTTTATTTCATTGAACAGGGATTAATGCCGGCGAAAACGGGCAAGCAGTATGAATGGGATGTAGCCGTCGCAACTGCCAACAGGCTCACGGAATTGATTCAGGATTTCGATTGGGCGGATGAAGTGCTGCATGCAAAGATAGGCAGGGATTGGATCGTTCCCGAGCTCGGCGGACAGCAGGAAACGATGGAGTACGGGAACAAAGCATGGAGCAGGGCATTGCAGGATTCTTATGATAAATTCCAGGAGGAAGGACTGACAGAGCACGCCAACTGGTGGCCGGAAGTTTATAAAAAAGCATGCGACCATTGGGGTATCGAACCCGATCCCGAAGTACTCGCGTACGACGTAAGTTACCGCGACACACGACCCGACAGAAAAACGGTTGCAGCAGATTAAGATTTGATAGTTATGGCATTGTATGAACGCTTCGAGGTAATTAAGAAATTACCCGAGAGCAGGAACGTTATTTCCCTTTACCTGGCACCGGCAGATGGACAGGAGCTGAAGAAATTCAAGCCCGGGCAGCATTTGTTGTTCAGATTGCACATACCCGGCATTGATATTCCGGTGTTCAGGTATTACAGTTTTTCGGACACGTTTAATGATAAATATTATCGTGTATCTGTGAAGAAGGAGTGTGTGAACACTAACGGAGTGGAGAAAAACGGGCTGTGCTCGGGGTATATGTTCGATGTAGTGAAAGAAGGTGATGTGCTGGAGGCTAAGGGCCCTTCGGGTGAATTTTGTATTTCACCCGGAGAAAATGCACCGCTTGTGCTGATTGCCGGCGGCATTGGCATCACGCCTTTGTTGTGTATGCTGAAGTCCGTGGCTGAGGAGAATAAGAACCGCGAGGCGTATTTGTTTTATGGTGTTAATGAAAGAGAGGAGCATAGTTTTTTTGACGAGTTGCAAGCGATTAAGGATGTTCATCCAGGGTCTTGCGTTTACATTTTTTATAACCGCGTTAAGGATGATGATGAGCAGGGGCGCCATTTCGATTATGAGGGGTTTATCAGTGTGGAGAAGATAGTTGAATTGTTGCCGGCATTGCATGCGCAGTATTATGTGTGCGGACCGGCTGGAATGATGAAGTATGTTACGGAGGGGTTGGAAAGGCTTGGCGTGGAAAGAGATACAATTCATACGGAATCTTTCAATCTCGATGCAGATCCTTCCACTGTCCCTTCGGGACCACTCGTTCCGGAGGGGGAAAATGAAACATCCGGAATAACTATCGAATTCAACCGCTCCGGAAAGAAGCTTGTATGGGACGATCGTTACCGCTCTATTTTGGAATTCGCTGAGGCCCATGACATTGAGATCAGCTCGGGATGCCTCTTCGGCGACTGCGGAACGTGCCTTACAAAACTTAACAGCGGAGAAATTAAATACCTGCACGAAACAATGGCTCAGCCCGGGGTTGGAAAATGCCTTCCCTGTAGCTGCGTTCCCTGCAGCAATATTGTACTCGATGCGTGATAAAAAACAAATTAACCGTGCCCACAACAAAAAAAGGTATTGATTTATCAAAATGCGCTAATCAAACGATTGACGCTTCAAATATTTTTATCGTAAAACTACACTGTATGAAAAATTGCTTGCCAAAATGGAAAGCTTTTCATTTTTCCGGATGCCATCCGAAAAAATACAAGCCCAACCTTCTGTTTATTGTACTGTTGCTGTTTGGTTTCTCCTCACCACTCTTTGCGCAGCAAGCCGTGACCGGCCGGGTAACGTCGTCCGACACCGCGCTGGCTGGGGTATCTGTTAAAGTGAAAGGCAGCAATGTCGTTACACAAACGAATGACAATGGTGAGTTCACCGTCAATGCGCCGGCCAACTCAACGTTGATATTCAGTTCGATCGGTTATGGTGAAAACGAGATCAACATCGGCAACCGCTCCGTGCTCCAGGTGAACATGCTGGCCACCAGCCGCGAAATGGAACAAGTGGTTGTTGTGGGTTACGGCACACAACGAAAAAGCGACCTTACGGGTTCCATTGCCTCGCTTACTGCGAAAGACATTAAGAATGAAGCAGTGACCAACCTGCAGACTGCACTAGTAGGCAAGCTCGCCGGCGTGTATGCCGCTACTTCGAGCGGACAGCCGGGCAGCGGCGCCATGATCCGCATCAGGGGATTTGGTACCATTAACAATAATGATCCGCTGTATGTTGTGGACGGACAATTTCTGAGCGACATCAATAACATCAATCCTAACGACATTGAAAGACTGGAAGTGCTGAAAGACGCATCGGCTACCGCCATTTACGGATCGCGCGGCTCGAACGGCGTAGTCGTAATCACCACCAAAAAAGGCATTAGCGGCGAACCTGTCGTAAGTTTTGATGGTTACGTGGGAGGAACGTCGTCCACATTCGTGCCCGAAGCGAGCGACAATACGCAGCTCTATAATTTTTTGAAAGAGTCGTACGAAAACGACGGCCTGGCCTTTCCTGACGGAATCACCAGGCTATATCAAAGGGGAGTGAATACCGACTGGTGGGACGTTACCACGCGCACCGGTCTTACACAAAATTATAACGTGAGTGTGCAGGGCGGAAATGATAAACTGAAATCCATTTTGAGTCTCGGCTATCTTGAAGACAATGGATTTATCAGGAACACAATGTATAATAGGTTCACTGCACGCTGGAACTCAGAATATAAGTTATCATCCCGCATCACGCTTGGCGCGAACATGAGCCTGATAGGATCGAAGCAACGGAATATGGATGGATTCTCCGAACCCATCTGGCAAATCATTTCTGCCGATCCCTTCTCTTATGTGTACAGTCCCTGGGTGGATGAAACCGCTGCCAACTACCGGTATAATAAATATGCCCCAACTGAATGGGCATATACCGACAACCCATTGTTTTTACTGGAGTCGAACAATGCCTACACAAAGAAGCTGAACCTTTTTGGCAGCGCTTATGCGAATGTGAAATTGTTCAAAGGGTTAAGCTACAACGCTCAGTTCAGCTTCGACAGGCCTTCGGCAACAGGCAATACTTTTCTTCCCTCTTTTAACGCGGTACCCAGCGAGTTGAATATGGGCCGTTTGAAATTCAGGAACCAAAGTGTGATCAGTTCCTCGGCAAGCAATTCGTGGAACACCATCTGGCAAAACACGTTGAACTTTAATCGTGACTTCGGCAACCATCATCTTACGGCGCTTGCAGGTATTACCTTCGAGAATAATCGTTTTGAAACAATTTCAGGATCAAAGTCGACAACACCCGGCAACGATCCGGCTTACTGGGTGATCAACGCCGGCACCACCGCCCCGAATGTGAACGGTAATGTGGAAGAGAATTCGATCCTGTCTTACCTCGGGCGTATTAATTATTCATTCGACGACAGGTACCTGGCAACGGTGAGCTTCCGCGCTGACGGTTCTTCACGCTTCACCGAAGATAACCGCTGGGGCTATTTTCCGTCATTCTCTCTCGGCTGGAAATTAAGTAATGAGAGCTTTTTTCAGAACATGAATATCAATGCAATTTCTGATTTGAAAATCAGGGCGGGCTGGGGACAAACCGGCAATCAGAATATCGACAACTTCGCGGCCATCACAACAGTTGGTACGGCCAACTACCAGGTGTACTCCTTTGGCAGCACTTATTATCCTGCATACGGTCCGCGTAACCTCGGTAACGCTGCCATCCGCTGGGAAACAAGCGAACAAACAAACATAGGCCTGGATGCAGAGCTGTTCAACAACAGGCTGTCCGTCACCTTCGACTACTTTGTCAAAAAAACCAATGATATGCTGTTGAGGTTGCCGGTGCCCACTTATACAGGCTATCCCAACGCTCCGTTCACCAACGCAGGAAGCGTCCAGAACAAAGGGTTTGATCTTGCCATCAACTGGCGCGGACAGAGTGGCGACTTCTCTTACAGCGTGGGCGGCAATGCGTCGATGTATAAAAATGAAGTCACTTCGCTGGGTGAAGGCAACAACCCGATCTATGGAACAGGCTTTAAGTCGGCGCTTACCAAAACGGAGGTCGGCGGGCCGATGGGCAGGTTCTTCGGTTACAAATGGCTGGGAATATTCCAGACGCAGGATGAGATCAACGCCTACCAGGGAAAAGACGGAAGCCTGCTGCAACCTCTTGCGCTTCCTGGTGATTTTAAATTTGCAGATACAGACGGCAACGGAGTCATTAATGATGATGACAGGGTGTACATTGGCAGCCCACATCCCGATCTTTATTTCGGATTTAATTTCAACCTTGCGTACAAGCAGTTCGACCTGTCGTCATCATTCACAGGCAGTGCAGGAAATGACATGTGGAACGAACATCTTGCTAAATACTTTGTGTCGATTGACAACGTGCCGGCGAAAGCGTACACAGATGCCTGGCGCCAGGCAGGCGACGACACACGTTTTCCGAGGATATCTCAAACCAATAAGAATAACAACAACAGAACTTCTTCATGGGATGTAGAGGACGGGTCGTATGTAAGGCTGAAAAACCTGCAGCTCGGATACACCTTCTCCCATGGATTGCTTGAAAGAACGAAACTGTTTTCTTCCTGCCGCATTTATTTGAGCGGGCAGAACCTGTTAACCTTTACGAAGTACACGGGCATGGACCCGGAAGTGGGCAATGGAAGCCCTATACAGCAGGGATTTGAAATTACCCGCTATCCGGCGTCAAGAATCGTTTCTATTGGTGTAAATGCACAGTTCTAATAATATAATAAACATATACTGATGAAGACGTTTAATAAATATATTTTTCTTGGACTAACGCTTATCGCTGCAGGCAGTTGTTCAAAAAAGAACCTCGATAAAACTGTTTATGGTGTCACTACTTCAGATAATTATTACGAAACTGAAGAGCAGATCAGGAACGCATTAACCGAATGTTATTACCAGGTGAAGGGCGTTCCTTACAACACACTTCAAACAGCGCACTATTTCTTTGGCGACATCAGCACTGATGATGCATTGAAAGGTGGCGCCAGCGAAGCCGACTATGCAGACGGACAGCAAATACAGAACTTCACGATGACCTCTACCAATGCGGTGGCCGGCTTTTTATGGTCGAGCGCGTACACGCTCATTAACAGGTGCAATACGGTAATTGAAAACGCGCCGAATGCCACTGGCGACAAGGATTTGCTGACCCGGTATACAAATGAAGCCAAATTCCTTCGTGCATGGGCGTATTTCAATTTAGTTACGGCATATGGCGGCGTTCCGCTGATTGTAAAGAACCTGGAGCCCGATGATATACTGCTTCCCAAGTCATCCCCGGAAGAAGTTTTTGCGCAGATATATACAGATCTCACCGATGCCACTGCGCTTCCCAAAAGAAGTGAATACCCTGAATCAGAAATGGGCAGGGTAACATCGGGCGCCGCATGGGCCCTGATAGGAAAGTCGTACATGTTCCAGGGAGATTTTCCCAACGCAGAGACGGCATTCAGCAAAGTGGTTACTTCTGGTGAATATGAATTGAATTCGGAATACTACATGAACTTTGAAAATGAGTTTCGCAACAGCAAGGAGTCCGTCTTCGAAATTCAGTTCCAGGCCATTCCCGGCGTTTATCCTGCCGTGGGCAACCAGTTGCTGGAGTTTTTCTCTTCAAGAAGCACTGAAGGCGGCTGGGGATTTCATATTCCTTCACAGGATCTTTGGGATGCTTATGATCCGGACGATCCACGGCTGACTTATATCTTTATCAGGCCGGGCGATAAATTTGCAGGAGACAACCATGTGCAGGATAATTCCATCTCACCCAATGGCTACCAGGACAGAAAAATATTTGTGAAAACGGATGAGCGCAATGGCTATTTAAACAACGTGAATAAAAACTGGACAGTGATCCGTTATGCAGATGTTTTGCTGATGTATGCAGAGGCGTTGAATGAAAACGGAAATTCCGGCGCCGCACTGCCTTACTTAAACGACGTTCGCGAAAGGGCCAGGAATTCTAACCCGCTTGATCCGAAGAGGGAGATACAGGCGTATGTTCCCCCGACCGATCCTTCGGTTTCCTTACCAGATGTGACGACAACCGACAAGGCGGAACTGCGTAAAGCCATCTGGAAGGAGCGCCGTCTTGAACTAGGCATGGAGGGTCATCGCCGTTTCGATCTTTTGCGCCAGAAGAGATTTGGAGAAGTAATGCGGGCGTATGCAACAAAGTATAACGTGGATAAGGGTAAGCTGTTTAGCGACGATCGCGATTATCTTTTACCTATTCCCTCCAATGAAGTTACCCTGAGCCAGGGAACGATCGAGCAAAATCCGAAATATTAGCAAACAATCAGTAATCGCCATGAGAGTAATGAAAATTTCCGGAGTTGTGTTGTTGGTCGGTACGATCGTGTTTTTTCTTTCTTTCAAAAAAGAAAAAGAGGCAAACTGGCAACTGGGACCCTTTGAGAAGGTGGATGAAGCGAATCCCATTCTTGGGCCCAACGAAGCGGCAACGTTTTTCTGCCCGGTGAGGAAAGAGAATATCCATTGGGAAGCCAAGGATGTTTTCAATCCTTCGGCAGTGGTGATTGATGGGAAGGTGGCGCTGTTGTATCGTGCAGAAGACAAGGTGGGTAAATACGCCGGTACGTCGAGGATCGGGCTCGCTTTAAGTTCGGACGGCATTAATTTTAAAAGAGAACCGGAACCTGTTTTGTATCCCGCCGCGGATGCCTTTAAAAAATACGAGTGGGAGGGTGGTTGCGAAGATCCAAGAGTGGTGCAGGATGCGAATGGCACCTATTACATGACCTACTCTGCCTGGGAGGGTACGAATTCGTATATGTCGATCGCTTCTTCGAAGGATTTGAGAAACTGGACCAAGTACGGGCCCGTATTCAGAAAGGCGCTTGGAGGAAAATATGAACACGTTTGGGTGAAATCCGGTGCGATCGTCACGAAGAGAGTCGGCAGCAAAATGATCGCGCAGAAGATTAAAGGTAAATACTGGATGTACTGGGGCGATACCCATGTTTTTCTTGCCACTTCCACCGACCTCGTTAACTGGACCCCTGTTGAATATAAAGCTGGCGAGAGAAGAGATGAAACCGTGCGCGCGATGTATAAAGACATTAAGCCCGTATTCGGTCCGAGGAAAGGAAAATTCGACAGCGACCTTGTGGAACCTGGTCCGGCCCCTATGATTACTGACAAGGGTATCCTGTTTATTTACAATAGCCGCAACAGCGAGCGGTATGGTGATCCGAAGCTTGCGCCGGGAACCTACTCTGCCGGACAGATATTGCTCGACAAAAATGATCCATCAAAAGTCATTAGCCGTGCGGATAATTATTTTATGACGCCCGACAGGGATTTTGAAATAAACGGCCAGGTGAACAGAGTTTGTTTCGTCGAAGGATTGGTTTATTTCAACAATAAATGGTTCCTGTATTACGGCACCGCCGATTCAAAGATTGCAGTTGCCGAGTACAATCCGGCCGAGAATGTGAGTGCACCGCAATTCCCGGAGGAGAAACTGGGTTGGCAACTCGGATCGCAGGCATACACGTTCAACCGCTTTTCATTTTTTGAAGCGGTGGAAAAAATAAAAACTTGCGGACTCAAGTATGTGGAGGGTTATCCCGGACAGGTGATAGGAGGGGGATTTGAAGGTAATATGGATTACCACATGCCGGAGGATAAAATGAAAAAAGTATTGAGCAAGTTGAGGGCCGAAGGAGTGGCGATGGTGTCATTCGGCGTAACCGTTGCCGACAACGAAGGCGACTGGCGGCAGTTATTCAAATTCGCGAATACTATGGGCATCAGGAATCTCACTGCGGAACCCGATCCGAAATTTATGCCGCTTTTATCTGAGCTCTGCGACAGGTATAAGATTAACCTCGCCATTCACAATCACCCCGAACCAACCAGGTACTGGAACCCCGATATTGTTTTGAACGCGATAAAGGGTCAGAGCAAAAGGATCGGAATGTGTGCAGACATTGGCCACTGGATACGCTCAGGATTGGATCCGGTAGAATGTTTGAAAAAAGCAGAGGGCCACATCGTTCAACTGCATTTTAAAGATTTGAACAAAAAAAGCAAGGATGCGCATGACGTTCATTGGGGCCAGGGTGTTGCCAATGTAAAAGCGGTTATGCAGGAATTGAAAAGGCAAAAGTTCAAAGGACTGTTTTCCGTGGAATATGAACATAACTGGGAGAACAACGTACCCGACGTGCAGGCAAGCGTCAATTATTTCAGGCAAATTGTGCCCACACTTCAATAATTTAAAAAAACACTGATGAGACTAACGATCAATTTCGTTGCAGCAGCTTTTGCGCTGGCTTTTGCAGGTGGCTGCAACAGCAATGGAGAAACGGGCAATAAAGAAAAGCTTACCGATTTTGAGGGGCAGCAGGGGCAATTTGAATGGCAGTTTCCCAATAAAGACAAAGAAAAAGCATGGAAGCACTATTCTTTCAGCGAAGAAAGATGGTGGGGCACCTTTCCGAAAGACCTTAAGGCGCCGGCCGACATGTATGAAGAATACCCCTGGGCGCTCGGACCTTTTACAAAATATGAAGGAAACCCTGTGCTGGCACCCACACCGGGCGCATGGGACCAGGGACGGCACGATGGCGGCGTTCACAATGGTTCAATCATCGTGAAAGATGGTGTATTCTATTATGTGTACCGCGGCGAGCAGCCGATAGATGTAAAGCAAAATACCCCGATCAATTATATCTGTGACATTGGTGTCGCCACCAGTACCGATGGTGTGCATTTCACAAAAGATACTGTTAACAGCCCCTTCTTTCGCAACGGCGAGGACAGGAAATACAGTTATGAAGACGTGAACATCGCGAAGTATGGCGACACTTATTATTTATTTTGCAACCAGTGGTACTGGCCAAAAACAAGCGACCTTACCGTTAACGGAACCTTCCTCGCCACTTCTAAGGACCTGGTGAATTGGAAGAAGGTGGGAATGGTGTTTCCCAAAGCAAAACGCACACACAGGAATGCCGTTGTGCTGCAGAATGCGCAAAATGAAGCTGTAAAAATTAATGGGAAATTCGTGATGTACATCAACGACGGACTGATGGCGTATTCGGATGACATGATCCATTGGGAATCGAAAGAAGTGGACCATTCATGGCCCGGAGGCGAGGGATGTTTTGCGCTGACCGACCACGATCCCTCTCATCCCGATCAGATCATCCTGTTCACTGGTGGCAATCACACGGGCCATTTTTATGCAGCCGGACAGGTGTTGCTTTCGAAATCGAATCCTGAGAAGCCCATTCAATATCTTCCGCGCCCCTTCCTTGCTGCTGAAACGTCTATTCCCTGGGAAAATGGATTTTCCGTGGAGGATCACAACAAGTCGATATCCAGTTTTGCGGATTGCATTTTCTTCAACGGCCTAACGTCGCACAATGGAAAATGGTGGCTGTATTACGGAGGAAGTGAGTATTACACGTGCCTGGCAACGGCACCAAAAAAATAAAAGTTAATGCGTACGCTATATTTAATATTTTTCGCAGTTGGTGCGGCGGGCTTTGACGCGGCCGGCCAGCAGCGCGCGATTGAGCAGGTAAAGATTGAAGCAGTGGAAGCATGGCCGCGGGATCCGAAGCCTTACGCGCCGTTCGACTGGAAGGAGCGCTCCCTTGCCTTCGATGAATATATTTTCGACTGGAACAAGACGAGCGAATTCCCGACAATCAAGTTGGATACGACCCACTACAACATGGAGTCGAATACCGTTTATATTCCTGCTTATTATGGTGATGAAAGGATCAAACATGATGGCATGCAGGACGGACTGACATTCATCGCGGCGGTAGTGGGAGCCACTTTATGCGGCAGGGAAAAGGACAGTGTGAAAGTAGGTGACGAGGTATACAATTATGTGGATATGCTGCGCACTTTCAAGCACGATTATGGCCATCGGAAAATTGTTTACTCGTTTGCCAATCCTGAACATGACAGGAACCATACCGACTGGTGGTATGATGTGGGTCCGTCTTTGCTTTACTACATGATTGGCGATTTGTATCCTGAGGAAAAAGGGATGGGCGACAGGCTCAAAGAAATTGCTGACGGTTTTTATGAGATGGTCGTAAATCTCGGCGGATCGTCTCCTGACTTCTGGCACCAGGCTTACAATTTTGATACGGGAAAACCGGTGAACGGTGTAACCTGGAACGGCAAAACCCTTGCCTGGAAATGCCCCGAAGCCGGCGTTGTGGCGGCCATCGTTGAGTACTGGGCCTATAAGCAGTTTGGAGACGATAAGTATTTGACGGCTGCTAAATGGTGCATGGATTATTACGAGCAGCTCGACAAAAATCCTTATTACGAAATGAGCATAAGTTTCGGGCCATATATTGCAGCGAGAATGAATGCGGAGGCGGGCACAAACTATGATCCCGGCCGTTATATCAACTGGCTCATCAAAGGCTCTGATGTGCGCAGGGGATATGGCGTAACGGAAGGAACCTGGAATGGCTACGATGTGTATGGGCTCGTCGGCAGCAGGAAAGACAGTGGCGAAGGTTATGTGTTTGGATTGGAAACCTTTTCCAACGCATTTATGGCGCCTGCGGTAAAGTATGATCCGCGGTATGCGAAAACAGTTGCAAAATGGTTGCTCAACGCGGGTAACGCAGCACGCTTTTTTTATGCGGATCAGTTACCTGCCTCCAATCAATTTTATGGCGACAAATATATTCATGCAGATCAACACGTGATTCCGTATGAAGGTCTGCGGTATTCGGAAGCGGGTCAGTCGCCGCGCGCAACAGGCGACGCTGTTGCCTACAATAAAATATGGGCAGACTACGGCCCAACGTTCGATGTGGGCCGGCAATGCACCAACCTGGGTATTTACGATGGCGCGTGGGCCGGTTTCTTTGGCGCCATTTTGAAGAGCACGAACGTTCCGAAAATACTCCAAATTGATCTAAATAAACTGGACTTTTTCAGCGACAGTACTTATCCTTCTTATTTATATTACAATCCCTACACCGTTAAAAAATCGGTGCAGATAAATTTGCGGGCAAAGTCTGATTTATTTAATGTACTTACCGGAAAATACGTAGCGCGCAACGTTTCCGGCAATTACTCAGTTAAGATGAAAGCCGACGAAGTGATGTCTTTAGTGGTGGCGCCGGCTAAAAGCCGGGTGACTCGCGAGGGTAAAAAGATATTGATCAATAATATCGTTGTAGCCTATCATTAGGCGGGTTGTCATATTCTTTTATTTTCTTTTGTAACCTTTTTTGACCTTGTTTATCTAATTAATAAACATTCATCAAAAAAGATATACAATGAACCACAGCATGCTTCGTGTGCCTGGAGTGGCATCTTTTGCCCTCGCACTTTTATTTTCCGCGCCGTTAAGTGCGCAGGAAACACAGCTTTCCGATCCCGAAATTGCCTCCGTGGCCGTTGCGGCCAACCAGGTAGATATCGATTACGCCCGGCTGGCGCAGAATAAATCGAAAAACCAGGACATACTTGAATTTGCGCGCACAATGGCGAAAGATCACCAGGGCGTTATCGATCAGGCAGTGGCCCTTGTCACCAAATTGAACGTTACGCCAAAAGACAATGCAGTAAGCCAAAAATTGAAGGCCGATGCTGAAAAAACAAGAAAATCGCTGAACACAAAGTCGGGTAAAGCGTTTGACAAGGCCTACATCGATAACGAGGTGGCCTATCATCAAGCCGTTGTTTCGGTAGTGGAAGGTACCTTGATACCCCAAAGCCAAAACGCAGAGCTGAAAGCGTTGCTTCAACAGGTATTACCCGTATTGAAAACCCACCTGGATCACGCTGTCATGGTACAGGGAAAAATAGGCGGTTAATGAGCAGGTATTTATTCTTGTTGACCGTTCTGTTTTGCAGTTGTGTATCTCCGTCGGATGAAAGTGCTCATCAGTCCTACACGGTTGAAATTAAGGGAATGAAATTTCAGCCGGCGGAGATCACTGTGCAGAAAGGTGACACTGTTGTTTGGATCAATCGCGACATGGTTGATCACGATGTAACGGAAGAAAAAAATAAAGAATGGACATCATCAGTATTGGCTCCGGGTAAATCATGGAGCATGGTGGCTGAAAAGGGCGCAGATTATTTTTGCAGTCTTCACCAGGTGATGAAAGCAAAACTTATTGTAAAATAATTGATGCCCCTGAGGCATAGTAAAAATACTATCTCGTTCACTCCGACTTTTAATAAAAGGAAGATAATGATCGTCGCTGATGTTCAAAGCGTGGATTTACGTATATTTATCAGCAGAATTTAAGTAGAATCATTTAAACCCTGGGCGCCAACCCTTCCTATTAGAAAAAAGTATGGTGAAAATTCCATTCCTTGTAAAACCTGGTATTCCTGTATCCATTTTGCATCTACTGATGGTTGCAGGATTTATGGTGCCCTCTCATACGGTTTTCAGTCAAACAGACTCCTCGTTTTCTGTCTCACTATTAAAAAGCCTGAGCCTAGAACAATTGATGAACATCGAGGTGACGACCGTTTCAAAAAGTCCCGAAAAATTATCAGATGTAGCGTCTGCGGTGCAGGTGATAACGGCGGAGGATATACGCCGTTCAGGGGCGACAACTCTTCCCGAAGCATTGCGGCTGGCATCGAACCTCCAGGTGGCGAAAGTTAACTCCAGCCAATGGGCCATCAGTGTGCGGGGATTTAATAATGTACTTGCCGACAAACTTTTGGTGATGATAGACGGTCGCACCGTTTACACGCCGCTATATGCGGGCACCTACTGGGATGTTCAGAACGTGCTGCTCGAAGACATTGAACGTATAGAAGTGGTGAGTGGACCCGGCGGCACGCTGTGGGGCGCCAATGCTGTAAACGGCGTCATCAATATCATCACCAAAAAATCAACAGAAACGCAAGGTCTGTACGTGCAGGCAGGAGCGGGCAACGTTATGCCGTGGTCGGCAGAGCTGCGATATGGCGGCAAGATCAACGATAAGCTTCACTACCGCATTTATGGCCTTGGGTACAAGCAGGCCGACACAAAACTGAACGACGGCAAAAAAGCGGCGGATGCATGGTCAGTTGGCCAGGGAGGTTTCCGGATCGACTGGGATCCCAACGAAAAAAACCAGGTTACCGTTCAATCAGATTTTTACGATGCCTTTCCTAATCCCGATGGAACCAATGCAGTGATCGCATTAGGCGGCAACGTACTTGCACGCTGGTCGCACCGCATTTCAGAAAAATCGGATTTTACCATCCGCACCTATTTTGACCAAACCCTTCGTGACCTGCGCAACGGATTCAAAGAAAAGCTGAAAACTTTTGATATCGATTTCCAGTACAGGGTAAAGGCCGGCCGCAGCCACGAGCTGATATGGGGTGGCGACGTGAGGGCAATCGATGACAGGATGGATAACCTCGAGTTGTTCAGATTTGACCCGGCTCATAAGAAATTACACATCTACAGCACTTTTTTACAGGATAAAATTACACTCTTTCCCTCGCGACTGTTTTTTACTGTAGGAACGAAAGTGGAGCACAACAGTTACACCGGTATTGAATATTCGCCAAGCGGCCGCTTGTCGTGGACACCCACCGGCAGGCACACGGTTTGGGCCAGTGTTTCGCGCGCCGTGCGAACGCCCGCGCGTATTGACGAAGATTTTTCCCTGTACGCCGCTCCCGGCGTAGCTGTAATCGATGCCGGCGGATTTATCTCGGAAACACTCGTTGCCTATGAACTGGGCTGGCGCCTGCAGCCCGCCGACCAATTGTCGTTGTCGGTGGGAACATTCTTTAATGCTTATGATCACCTTACGAGTGTAAAGCCAGGTCCGCCACCATTGGGATTTCCGCTTTCATTCGCGAACGATGTGGAGGGGCACGCTTACGGACTTGAACTTTCGGGCGCGTATCAACCCACCGATTGGTGGAGGTTGCGCGGCGGCTATACGTATTTGAAGAAAAAATTGAAAGTAAAGCCGGGTGCGGTGGATCTGAATAATGCCACTGGGGAAAGCAACGACCCTGAGAACCAATTTTTGATACAGTCGATGTTCGATGCTGCCAAACGCATCGAAGCGGGTTTCGTGTTAAGATATGTGAGTTCCTTACCCCAACCGAAAGTGTCCGCCTATGCAGGTCTCGACGTGCAGGTGGGATGGAAAATGACTAAAAACATCATGCTCAGCGTAACCGGACAAAATCTGCTGGATGACAGGCATCCCGAATTTATTCCGACATCACCCTCGCCACGGCAGATCCTGCGTGGCTTTAACGGAAAACTAACATGCAGGCTGTAAAACATACTTTATATAAGATCCTTTATGCTGCACTGTTGCTAACCGGCACAATGATGCACCTGCAGGCGCAGGCGCCGGTGAGCCGTGAATACAAGTTAAAAGCGGCTTTTGTTTTTAACTTCTGCCAGTTTGTTGAGTGGCCGGCCAATGCTTTTAACAATGCAGATTCACTGGTGATCGGCGTATTCGGTCACAACCCCTTTGGTCCGTTCTTGCAGGAAACTGTATCTGGAGAGAAGGTTGGCAAACGGGCGGTAATCGTCAGGTATATCGAAGACGTTGATGAAATAGGGAAGTGCCATTTGCTTTTTATTGCCGATCCATACCGGTCTAAACAAGCGCTTGCGGCCGTTAAGGGAAAAAGTGTGCTGACCATAAGTGATTCACCCACCTTCCTTGCAGAGGGAGGCATCATCAGGTTCGTAACAAGAAGAAACAATATAAAGTTTGCGATAAATCTTGACGAAGCAAAGAGTGAAGGACTCGTCATCAGTTCGAAGTTGCTTAGGCTCGCGGATATCTACGACCCGAAAAACCGCTAACATGGAGTTCAGGGACATACCGATCCGAAAAAAATTAATGAGGGTGATCATCCTCATCTGCGGCACGGTGCTGTTGGTCACCTGCATTGGATTCTTCTGTTACGAATTATATGTTTTCAGGAAGTCGACCATAGAGAAACTGACCATTATCAATGGCATCATTTCATCTCAAAGCACGGCTGCACTGGCGTTTCAGGATCGTGAAGCAGCAACGGAGATCCTGCAGGCGCTTAAAAACGAGTCGCACATTACCCGGGCAGCGCTATATGACAGCGAAGGCAAGTTATTTGCCACCTATCCCGCAAATGCGGCGGCATCGGCATTTCCGCAAAATGCTCAAATAAGCCGGTATCGCCTGTCTAACTGGAATGTTCAGGGCATACGGCCGGTGATACAGGATAAAGATCAAGTAGGCGCGTTGTTCATTTCGTCTGATCTCGGCGCCATGTACAACCGCTTCAAAATATTCGCGGTGGTGATGGTGCTCGTTATCATCCTGTCTTTTCCACTTGCCATACTCGTCAGCAAAATTGTGCGCAAAAGTATTTCAGAACCGGTGCTGTCGCTTTCCGCAACGGCAAACATCATCGGCGAACGGCGCGATTATTCGGTACGCGCAGTGAAGGCCGGACAGGATGAGCTCGGATTGTTCACCGATGCCTTTAACAGTATGCTCGACGAAATAGAGGAGCAGAACAGAACGCTGAATATCTTCAACCAGAACCTGGAACAGAAAGTTAAGGAACGGACCATCCAACTGGAATCACTGAACAAAGAACTTGAGGCATTTTCGTACTCCATATCGCACGACCTTCGTGCGCCGTTGCGCGGTATCATCGGCTTTACCACCATACTCGAGGAAGATTATGGCAGCAAGCTCGATGATGAAGCCAGACGCATTACAGGTGTCATCAAAAATAATACACTGAAGATGGGCCACCTGATCGATGACCTCCTTACGTTCTCGCGTATGGGCAGGCAGGACATCGTTAAAACTAACATTGCCATGGACCAGTTGGTGAGCGAAGTGGTAAAGGATGCGGCCGAAGGAAAAGATGGAAAAATTGAATGGAACATTCAGCAACTTCCTGAGGTGATGGGAGACATGAATGCCATCAGGCAGGTGTGGATCAATCTTATTTCTAACGCCATTAAATATTCAGGTAATGAGAAAAAGATACATATTGATATCGGATCGTTTGCAAAAGACGGGCAGACGGTTTACTATGTAAAAGACAATGGTGTGGGATTCGATGAGAAATACCGCGGCAAGCTGTTCCGGGTATTTCAACGCTTGCATGGCGCCGATGAATTTGAAGGCACCGGTGTAGGGCTCGCCATTGTGGAAAAGATTGTTTCGAAACATGGCGGCACCGTTTCTGCAGAAGGAAAAGTAAACAGCGGCGCTACCTTTTACTTTAGCTTACCTGGCAATTAATGATAAAAACCCCTTACAATATGAATTATAATTCGGTTGAAGTATTACTCGTTGAGGACAATATGGAAGATGCCGAAATGACGATACGTGAACTGAAGAGAAATAATATGGCGAACAACTTGTTTCATGTGAAGGACGGCGAAGAGGCGCTTGAATTTATTTTTGCGGAAGGCAAGTATGCAGATTCAAGGGATCTTCTTTACAAGCCGAAAGTTATCCTGCTCGACATCCAGATGCCGAAAGTGAATGGCATTGAAGTTTTGCAGAAAGTGAAGGCCGATTTGCGAACCAGCTCCACGCCGGTTGTAATCCTCACATCGTCGAAAGAGGATCCCGACATTCAACGTTGCTATAAGCTTGGTGCGAACAGCTACCTCGTTAAACCGGTGAACTTTGAAGGGTTTGCCGCAGCAATCAGAAATCTTGGTTTTTATTGGTTATTGTTAAATCAACGTCCCGTGTAAAAGCTATGAAAATCCCTATCAAAATAGTCATGCTCGAAGACAACGAGACGGATGCAGAGATCATCACCCGGTTCCTTAGAAAAGAGAAACTGGATTTTGAGTCTTTGCTGGTTTCGAGCAGGCCTTCTTTTATCAATGCGCTTGGAAAACTGAAACCTGATGTGATCCTGGCCGATAACTCATTACCGCAATTCAGTGGATTAGAAGCGTTGAAACTTGTGCGCGAGACACCCGGCGACATCCCTTTTATTCTTGTTACGGGCAGTATGACCGACGAATTTGCCGCGGATATTATTAAATCGGGCGCCGATGATTATATTTTGAAGGACCGCCTGACACGGCTGCCGGATGCGATCCGGTCGGCGATAGAAAAAAGGCGGACGGAGCGGGAGAGAGCGGATGCTATCAACAGGCTTGTGCAGAGTGAGGCGAAATACCGCAGCCTGCTTGAATCTGCGCCTGATGCGATGGTAGTGGTGAACAACGAAGGATTAATCGAAATGGTCAACATACAAACCGAAAAAATGTTCGGTTACAGTGCCAACGAGCTGGTTGGCAAGCGTGTGCGTATGTTGTTTCCCGAGAGGTTCCGGGAATCCGAAATGATCGCGAATCTTGAAATGTATAATTCGATGCGAGCCACCCAGGGATTTGAGTTCTTTGCGCGCCGCAACGATGGCGGGGAATTTCCTGTAGAAGTGCGGTTAAGTCCGTTCACTACTGCCGAGGGCACGCTTACCACAGCCGCGGTCAGGGACATCACTGAAAGAAAGCAGGCTGAAACTGCCTTGAAAGTGATGGAACAGGAAATACTTAACCAGAAGATACAGGAGCAAAAAAGAATTGCGAGAGCTATCATCAAGGCGCAGGAAAAAGAGAGGAACCGGATAGGGCAGGAGCTTCACGACAACGTTAACCAAATACTTGCGGGCACGAAGCTGTACCTGCAGATTGCCAAAGAGGACGATCTTGATGTAAAGCAATTAATCGACTCATCGCTCGAGATGATCGACAGATCCATCAGCGAAATCAGGATGCTAAGTGCCAGGAACGTGACCCCGCTCAAAAATATTAACCTGGAACAGTTGCTGCTGACCATGACGGAAAGGATGAACGAGGCAAGTGGAACGAACGTAAACCTTAATTATGGCGCGGGCGACCGGCCGATAGACGACGATGTGAAGCTGAACATATACCGTATTGTGCAGGAACAAATGAATAATATCCTGAAGCACGCGGAGGCGAAGAACGTGGAGGTAAAGGTGACCCCGGAAGACGGGAAGATACGCGTACTCGTTGCGGATGACGGAAAAGGTTTCGATGTGAATAAAAAAAGAAAAGGCATTGGTATTTCCAATATGATGAATCGCGTAGAGTCGTTTAACGGTGAATTTCACTTCGACAGCTCCCCCGGCGCCGGCTGCAAAATCGAAATGGTGTTGCCCTGCTAGCAATTTCGCGCATGTTTTTTGGTGATGATACCAGAAGTATTCACCTTTAAAACACCGGTTATGCCAATCGTAAAAGTAATCGAGCTTATCGCTTCTTCCGAAAAAGGTATAGAAGACGCCATTCAAAACGCCCTGGCTGAAGCATCAAAGACCATCCACAACATCGACTCCATCTTTGTGAAAGATATCAAAGTGCAGGTGAAGGACAACAAGATATCCTCATACGGTATTATTTGCAAGGTATCCTTCCGGCTGGACGGCGGCAGGTAACCCGTTTATTTGGGCCGTTCACCTGGTAATATCGGCGAAGGCTGACCAGGGTTTTCCGGGGGTGTTACTTCCGGCGGGGGTGTTTTTGGCTCCGTTTCGGGCTCCGCATCCGGCTCTATTTCCGGTTCTGTTGCGGGCTCTCCCGGCGGAAAATCGGGTATTTCGGGTTTTTCCGGTTCCGGAACGATTTCAGGCGTTTTTGTCGGTTGTATAT
>CBIGXK010000011.1:0-27162 GCA_966193805.1 uncultured bacterium
AAGTTGTATTTGAGTGGTGAGATTGAGGTGGAATAGTGATGGGCAATGGGCAATAAGCAATAGGGCAATGGGCAATGGGCAATGGGCAATAGGCAATAGGCAATAGGCAATAGGCAATGGGCAATAGGCAAATTAATCAAACTTTTATCCTCAACCCGCTTTTCACATCATCCGCGCAATGCTCCAGAAACTGGTGGGCGATGCGCTTCATCTGACCGGTGTTGAGCGGCTTGCTGATGAACCCGGCGCCGTATTTTTCAGCAAAATTCCGGTCAACGGGCATCGAAGAGGTGGTGAATAACACAACCGGCACATTCCTGAATCTCTCCATGGTCCTGATGTGGTGCAGCGTTTCTTTTCCGTTTAGCCGTGGCATATTTACATCGAGGATGATCAGGCAGGGAATAGGGTCATCATCTGTGAGCCCGCGCAGGTAGGCCAGCGCATCTATCCCATCGCAGGCGGTAACGAGCATAATATTATCAGTGGTGGCGGAGAAGGCTTCTTCAACAAGTGAAATGTCATCCCTGTCATCGTCGGCGTATAAAACGACAAACCTGGGCGGAGTCGGATTGTTCATGTACTAAAAATGGTTGATAACATCAGCTATTTTGCGGCCAATTCTTCGAGTTTCATATTTCGGGCTATAGAACGCAGAAATCCTTCATCGTTTTCACCGTTGCTTTTTAAGTTGATCACGAACCGGTCGCCAACAACCAATACCAGTTCTGAACGTTTATCCTGCTTATAAATAGTTTCATACGCCTTTACGTCGTCAATGCCCATATCCACTGCGCCTTGTTTTTTATTGTCGTCTTCATAGGTCATGCCCAGGCCGAACAGGCTGGTTAAGCCGAGAAAAGTTTCATGAGCGGCGTTATAGTCCATTATGGACACTTCCACGCGTTTGTCGCCATTGTTAAAGGTTTGTTCGGCCTGCGACCAACCGCCCATGCCGGGCGTGGTGGTTTGGCTTCCTTTCGGGCCCTTTTCGCTCGAATAACCGGTGATTTGAGGAAGATAACTTTGGAGTTCCTTGTAACCGATTGCCAGCGTGTCGCCCCTTTTTCTTCGTTCCTCACTCTTACTCTGCGCCTTTTTCGTTTCTTCGACTATGTTTTCTGCATAATCTTTAAGATCGCTTAATGAATTGATCTCTCCCACTTTTTTCTCTTTGTGCTTACAGGATGCAGAAAAGAGAAAACAGGCGAACGCAAACAACAGTACCTTTTTCATTTTGCAACAGTTTTAGTTTGGCGACGAAATTAGTATGGGTAGATATTATTGTTCATAGTCAGCATTTGATAAGCGGAATAACAGACAAAGAGAAGTATTATCAATAGTATGACAATGCTTCGTGGGGATGAAAGCTTTTTCATTTAGAGGCGGTTGAGGGGTGAATAATGTACAAAAGTTAAGCCTTTCGGCTGAATTCTGGTTCAATCACGGTATTTTTTTGGCAGTTTTATCCCGGAAATTCTTCGTAAAAAAAGGCGGATGGATTTTTTGTCCCATTTTGAAAACCGGCCTCTTTGCACAACGAGATCATTGCTGCCCGGCTCGGTGAGAAAATAGTGAAAAACGAAGCGTTCCCGCGGGTCCTGCCAGCCGAGGATCTGGCCGAAGCGCAGGTCGTTAAAAACCAGCGTGTCGCTCCATTTCTCGACGGTAAAAAAGCCTTCCGAAAATTGCATCAGCCGTTGTACATCGTCGTAATGTATGATGGTGTCAAGATATCCGCGATTGGAGGGGAAATAGGTGAAGCTGAGATCCGTATCGTTATCGAACAGCGACCTGTAAGCCACGTGATAGCCGCTGTCGCTACCGGCAACCACCATCCATAAAACGTTCTGCAACGGCGCCGGCGTTGTAAAGTAGCGATCATATGAAATGTGCTGCCTTTCCAGGGAGGCGACAACATTCTTGTCCACGCGAATCTTGTTGAAAATGCCCATCAGCAGGTATAACGAACACATGATGATGGCCATCCTCCACCAAAATTTCCGACGCTTGTGCCGGCGTCGCAGCAACACCAGCACGGCAGTGGCAACGAGCGGAAAAATCGTAAACAGCGGGTCGGCAACATACAGCACATTGAATGAAATCCGCTGATGGCTGAACGGCTCGAACCAACCTGTGCCATAATTGTTGAAGGCATCGAGGAAAATGTGCACGAAAAGTTCAATGGCGAAGAAAATCGTCCACCGGTTTACTGATACATTATGCGATCGGTTCAGCCTCCGCGCCAGCAATGCCAGCAATGGTGCCGCGAGGGCACAACAGAGAAGCGAATGCGTGAAGCCCCGGTGCGCCAGCAGGTCGGCGGTGGGGGCGAGCCATAAGGAAGCAACGGCATCCAGGTCGGGCAGCGATTGTGCGACGGCGCCCAGCAGCATTGCCTTTTTCCCTATTTGCCTGCCCAGCATGGCCTCGCCGATACAGGCGCCCAATACAATATGCGTCACGGAATCCATTAGTTCAAAAATAAAATATATTGCATTGCGGGAGCGATCAATAAATTTGAACCTGCATCCGATGGCCACACGAAAATTAAAGAAACATTCTTCTTCAACTTACAGTGAAAATAAAATTAAGCTGATACCCGGCGGCCGCAAATATTTTGAAACGGCCAGGGACATGATCAATAAGGCAAAACATTCCATACATTTTCAAACTTACATTTACGAGGCCGATGAAACCGGACAGATGATAGCAGACTGCCTGACGGAGGCCGCGCAGCGCGGCGTTGTTGTTTACCTGCTGGTAGATGGTTATGCGTCGCAATCACTGCCGCATCCGTTTATCCGGTCGCTGAAGGAAGCCGGCATTCATTTTCGTTTTTTCGAACCCCTGTTTAAAAGCCGGCACTTTTATTTTGGAAGAAGGCTGCACAACAAGGTTGTGGTAACCGACAGCGCCTGCACACTCATTGGCGGGGTAAATATCACCAACCGTTACAATGATCTGCCCGGCCAGCCCGCGTGGCTCGATTTCGCGCTCTATACCGAAGGGCCGGTGGCGAAAGACGTATGTGCAATATGCTGGAACAACTGGAAAGGATTTGCGCGCAAGAAGGAAAAGAACCCGTGCATTGACGAAGCGCCTGTATTTAATTTCGACAAATCCGAAACGAGCCTCGTGCGCGTGAGGATCAATGATTGGGTTCGAAATAAAATGGAAATATCAAAGTCGTACCGGGAAATGTTTAAGAACGCCACTTCGCACATCATTATTTTGTCGAGTTATGCGCTGCCAGGTATCATCTTTCGCAAGAGTCTTGAGAAAGCTGCTAAAAGAGGCGTGCAGGTAAAGATGATCATTACCGGTGAATCGGATGTGATGCTGGTGAAAAATGCTGAAAGGTATTGGTACGATTGGCTGATGCGCAACAACATCCTGATCTATGAGTACACAAAAAATGTGCTCCATGGCAAGATGGCGATTTGCGATGACGCCATGATGACCATCGGTTCATACAACGTCAACGATCTAAGCGCCTATGCGAGCGTTGAATTGAATATGGATGTGAAGGACCCTGAATTTATTGCCGCGGCGGAAAAAGTGCTTCAAAAAATAATGGATAATGACTGCGTCCTGATCACTAAAGACAGCATGCGCGTGAGGGTGAACGTGTTCAGGCAATTTGTTCAATGGCTGTCGTACAATCTTATCCGGCTGGCATTCAATGTTTCCACTTTTTATTATCGGCAGAGAAAAAATTAAGCATGAATAACTGTTAAAGGATTTTACCAGATTAGGTTAGACATCTTACATAAGGTTGACTAACTTTCGACAATTATTACTTATGAAAGCATTTCTTGTTTCGACAGGGTTGATTTTTTTATCCATTTGCGCTTTTTCGCAGAGGGTGCCCGGCGCGGATGACGATCAGCGAAAGCGCAACAGTTCCGACTGGGTACGCATTTCGATTGCGGAACTCGATGCATCGAACGACGTTGACGCCTCAAAAGTTTATTGGATCACCGACCGGGGAAAAGAAGGATTTTTTGTTTGCGACGGAAGAGTGGCGAACCAAAGAAATGAGAACGGCGGTACCGTGATTGTGAATGAAGGCATGCAGATTTTCCGGCGAATTTATGATGGTCATATCGACGTCAGGTGGTTTGGCGGCGTGCCGGATGCCCAGGTGCCGAGAGCGGGAAGCATGGTGAGGGGAACAAACAATACTCCCGCTTTACAGCGCGCCATCGATGCCGCCGACGACAACCAACTGGTGGTAGTGCCGTATGGAAAATGGCTGTTCTCCACTCCGCTCGATTCCGTTAAAGGACCGAAACGGCTCAATCTTAAAATCGAGGGCGACACTTATCATAATGGTTCAGATTTTCTTATTCTCACCAACGCGGGCGGCATGTATGAGCAGCACACCGTCGAGTTTACAGGGAATGCAACCGGCAACATCAATTTGCCACGGCACACAAAGGAAACGCACGACAATGGAACACAGCCGCAGTGGTCGAAAATAACGGGTACATTGGTTAAAATTTATAACACGTACCAGGTAAGCGTTCAGTTCAATAAAGTGGAGGGTTTTCAGCAACCTATTGAAATCATTGGCGGCAGGGGCAACGGCAGCCAGGAAAATACGATCGCCGGCAGGTGGTTCTATAAAAACGCGAACGGTATTACCCTTACTTCTCTCGACGGGCAGAGCTATTGCGACAAGAATGTTTTCACCGGTGTTAATAATGGCCTGCTGCGAATCAGTGGCGGCCTCGCGCTGAAAATCGACGGCTATGCCGGAAAGGCGCCGAATGGCGAAGTGTACAATGGCGCGTTTCGCTCGAATGAGTTCCACCTGGTGGTGGAGCAGGTGGACAGTGTTGCTGAATGTCATGGCGACATCACCGAACCCGAGTTTGATATCACCGTAGAAGGCGGAGTGAAAACCGGCGTGTTCGGCAAAGTGGGTTTCAGGATGCGTTCCGTTGCACCCAATTATGTTCGCTCACCGCGTTACGAGGGGCGCGGAATTTATGGCTCGGACCTGTTGCAGAATGGGATGGGAGTGAATGGACGCATCGAAGTGCCGATTTGGAACAACAAGAACTGGGCGTATTACGGCAACTCGGCGGTGATCGATGAAAAAGGAGATATCGTGTTCCCAAAGGCCACAGCAACGCAAAGAAGCAAACTGAGCGCCGCACCTGCCAACTTCAAATTTGAATAAACCAATCGCTACACGCAAATGATGTAAATTGTGTCATACCATTGCTTGTGGCCTGCTGATGAAAAAATTCCCGTGTTCCGTGCAATTTATAGCCTTGGCGATTTTGCCTTTCCTCGCCACATCCCAAACAGCCATTGACAACACCATTGCCTTCTATCACCAGTCCATCGGCAGCCAATCAGGCATATATAATGGTTTTCAATATTACCGTTACCCCGGTTTCATCAACAGCGGCCATCCTTTTTATTTTGCCGATTCATTGACCAAAGGCTCTGTTTACTACGACGGGGTATTTTATAAAAACGTTTCCCTGCTGTATGATGAGGTGACCGACGAATTGCTTACCACTGATTTTCGAGGAGACAATCTGGTACAACTGGTGAAGCTGAAAGTGGACAGCTTTACTATCAATGACTTTCTTTTTATAAAAATAGTTGGGTCGCAATCGCTGTTCCCCGGCTATTACCGCCAATTATACAGCGGCGAAACAAGCGCGCTGGCAAAGGAAGTAAAGACGATCGCTAAAACAACAAACAGCGATTTTGAGGTGCGCAGAACGGTTGAATCGCGGTTGAGCTATTATGTAAAATTTAATGAAAAATATTACGGCGTGTCCGGCGCGAAGCAATTGCTGAAATTGTTCGGCGCCAAGCGCCGGCAGGTGGCCGATCACATGAAATCAAAGAGGATAAATTATAGGTCGAACCGTGAAGATTACATCGTGGAAGCTGTAACATTTTACGATGAGCAATCCCTGTAAAATATTTGTGCTGTGGGTGTGCATCTCCCTTTTTGCAGGCATTGCTGTTTTTTCGCAGCACAGCGACACTTCACATATCACTGCTGCATTTAAGCATTCGAAGGTTGACGAGTTGGTGCACGAAATCGAGAAGCAAACGGGTTATTTTTTTTATTACGACATCCGGCAGTTGGATACGATTGTCTTTAATTTCTCGGTTCGCGATAAACCGTTGACCGAAGTGCTTCAAAAAGCTTTTGCTGCCACGCCATTCACATTTGCCGTTGACAACCACCGGCACATATTTCTTACAAAAGATGTTGCCATATCCACGCAAATCGGCCGCCCGCGGCCCGGTGCGTTCGTAGCACGCAAAAGCGCCGACAGCCTCCTGAATGCCGATTCGGCAAATCAACAAATTACGAAGTCGACATTTGGTGCGGTACAGACGTTATCGAGCGTTACCATTTCTGCTGCAACAAATGTCAGGAGTACGCAAATGGGTGTACAAAAAATCGATATCAAGGCGATACGCCAGGTTCCGCTGGTATTCGGTGAGGCAGACGTGTTGAGAGTGGTGATGGCAATGCCGGGCGTTAAAACAGTGGGCGAGGCCAGTACCGGATTGAATGTGCGTGGTGGCTCTGCGGATCAGAATCTTATCCTGTTCAATGACGCGACGATCTTCAACCCTTCTCATTTTTTCGGATTGTTTTCCACGTTCAACCCCGACATTGTTAAGGATGTAACCCTTTACAAAAGCAGTATGCCCGCTATGTACGGCGGCCGGCTCTCTTCTGTGCTGGATATCAAGGCGAGGGAAGGCAATAAAAAGAATTTTACCGGCGCGGCCGGCATTGGGCCGGTAACGAGCCGCATTGCGTTCGAAGGGCCGATTATCAGGGACAAGACGTCGTTCCTTGTTGGCGGAAGATCTACTTACGCGAATTGGCTGATGAATTTGCTGCCGCAGGAATTTGAAGACAGCAGGGCCAATTTTTATGACGCCAATCTTGTCGTCAATCACACTTTGAACAGCAAGAGCGGGCTCACGCTTACCGGATACCTTAGTCACGATAGGTTCAGCCTCAATAAAGACACCGTGTATGCATACGACAACAAGAGTGTTTCGTTAAAATGGAAGGTGAATATTAACAAGAAGATGAATGCAGAGGTTACCGGTGGCCTGGATCATTATCGCTATTCCATCAACAGCAAAAGAAACCCGGTAAATGCGTATAAACTCAATTTCCAGGTTGACCAAAAATACCTGAGGGCTCATTTTAATTATTACGCTTCGCACAGCAACACCTTCGATTTTGGGTATAACGGCCTTCTGTATAATATCAAGCCGGGAAGCATCGGCCCTGCGGGCGGTGAATCGGCGGTGGCAACGGACGAGGTACAGCCTGACCGCGCGATAGAATCGGCCTTGTACGTTAACGACAAATTTGACATTTCTGCCGGTCTTTCGCTTGAGGCGGGCCTGCGGCTTTCAATGTTTAATTACATGGGCCCTGCCGAAGTGAATATTTACCCGCCGGGCGAGCCGAAGGATGAAGAAACCGTATTGGGTTCAGTCAATTATGGCAAAGGAAAATTCATAAAAACGTATGGAGGCCCGGAATACCGGCTGTCGCTGCGGTATTCGCTTTCCGAAAAGGTGTCGGTGAAAGCAGGATTCAATACTACCAGGCAATACATTCACCTGCTGTCGAACACTGCTGCCATGGCGCCCACCGACACGTGGAAACTGAGCGACCCCAACATCAGGCCGCAGGCGGGCCGGCAATATTCGCTGGGCGTGTACCGGAATTTCAAATTGAATACGATCGAAACGTCCATTGAATTGTACTACAAAGACATTGACGACTATCTTGATTACAAAAGCGGGGCGAACCTCATCATGAACCATCATATTGAAATGGATGTTATCAATACAAAAGGCAGGGCCTACGGCATGGAGCTTCTTATCAAAAAGACGAGCGGCAGGCTCAATGGATGGCTGGGCTATACCTGGTCGCGCATCGAGTTAAAGCAGGACGATCCGCTTGCGGGCGAGATCATTAACAAGGGTGAGTTTTACCCCGCGAATTACGATAAACCACATGACTTCACTTTTATTGGTAATTACCGGGTGAACCAGCGCTTTAATTTTTCTATAAATGCCAATTACAGCACGGGCCGGCCGATAACGCTACCGATAGGCAGGTACTATTATTCAAATGCTTATCGCACCTTATATGGCGACCGGAACGGCCACCGCATTCCCGATTACTTCAGGATGGACTTTTCAATGAACATAGAGGGCAATCACAAGGTGAAACAGAAAACACATAACTCGTGGACGATAGGGGTGTACAACTTTACGGGAAGAAAAAATCCATATTCCGTGTATTATGTTTCGCAGGACGGCGTAATCAATGGCTACAAGTTATCCATATTCGGCAGCGCCATTCCGTTTTTAACGTATAATATCAGATTTTGAGATGAGGAAGCTGGCTTTCATGATATTTGTTCTGGTGGGTTTTCAATGCCGCGAAAAGTACGAGGTGCTGCTGATGCCGGCGCAGGCAAACGCGCTGGTGATAGAAGGAATCGTGAATGCGAATGGCCCTACCAATATCCGGCTCACCCGAACGACAGATCTTGCCCTCCAATCGATAGTACCGGAAATGGGCGCCACGGTGATCGTTGAAGGTGAAGATAATTCTACTTTCCGGCTAACGGGAATGGATAGTGGCTACTATCATGCAGATGCTATTCCAATTAACCCGTCGCTGAAATACAGGATGAGGATAATGACTGCCGGCCAGCATGAATATTTATCGGATTACAGGGATGTTCTTGCAACGCAGAAGCTTGATAGTATTTCGCACATAACAGAGGGCGACAGCGTAAGATTTTTCATCAACTCATATGAAGACGAGCCGCAGAAGTATTATTTCAAGTGGGACGTGGAAGAAACATGGCAGATCCGGTCGCCTTTTGCGACCATTTTAAAGTTTACTACGACGGGTGTGGGCGACAGCCTTAAGGTCGGTTTGGAATATGCCAATCCCGTTAATCACTCGGTAGATGAATCGGTACGCATTTGCTGGCAGTCGCGCATATCGAGGGATATTAACATTGGAACAACGCAACAGTTGACCTCGTCAAAAATACAGCTACCCGTAAAGGTTTTGCAACGCAGCTCCATTGAGCTTGGCGAAACGTACAGCATGCTGGTGAAGCAATACGCGTTGAGCGCCGACGGATATGATTTTTACCGGCGCATGAAGAAGAATACGGAGTCGCTGGGATCTATTTTTGATGCCCAGCCAACCGAAATAACAGGCAACATTCAATGCGTCAGCCATCCTGGTGAGCTTGTCGTTGGTTTTGTGGAATTTTCAGAGCTTGAAGAAAAAAGAATTTTTGTCCGGTCCAGCGACCTGCCTGGTACTCCCTTCGACCAGAACTGCACGGCGTTTGGCGCACAGAATTCGTTGTACGTATATCCGTTCGAAAATTCTCCCGAAGTAAGATTGTATGCATACAAAACCCTCGAGCTTTTTCCAACGAAACCCGTGCGGCTTAGCGCAGGCAGCCTGCCCCTTACATTCGAGGCGCAGAATAAATATTGTGTGGACTGCACCCTTAGGGGAACCAACGTAAAACCTTCCTTTTGGCCATGATGGTAAAAAACGCTACCTGCAAATTGTTTAAGTTGATAACCGGCGCCGCGTTGCTGCTGTGGGTCAATATTGCAATGGGCCAGGAGCTGCTGCGGGAAAAAATGTTTATACACGCAGATAAAAATTATTATCACTCCGGCGAAATAGCATGGCTTAAAATTTATGTGGTGGATGGCACAACCAACAAGGCCGTGAACATCAGCAAGGCCGTCTATGTTGAAGTATTGGATTCGGCCAACAACCCGGTGGTGCAGCAAGTCGTCGCTCTCGATAATGGCGAAGGAAGTGGATCGTTCAGGGTGCCCGCAGTTCAACCCGGCGTTTATTTATTAAGGGGATATACAAACTGGATGAAGAATTTTTCCCCGCAACTGTTCTTTCACGAAGAAATTGCGATAGTGAACGCCCAGGCATCAGGAAAATCTTTTGAGGCCGAGACCCGGCAAGCCGGTGATTCCCTGGAAGGTCGTTTGCGAATAGGGCTCGCGCCAGATAAAAAAATTTATGCTCCGCGATCAAAGGTGAGGATCGGTATTACGACGAGTGTGCCATCGGGCGCACCCTCTCCTGCTCATCTGTCTGTTGCCATTTATAAGATGGATTCGTTGGTTGGCCGTAATCCGTTATCGATTGCATCGTGGTTCGGTGATACTGCGAGAGCCGTTGCCGGTTCATTGCGATATCCTCCGGAATACAATGGCAGGATCGTTGCCGGCATCATTACCGAAAAGGTTACCGGCAGCCCCGCGCCTGGCGTTCCGGTGTACCTGTCCGTTCCCGGATATTCTTCCGGATTTTATAACTGCGTCAGCGATGCGGAAGGCAAAATTTTTTTTGAGATGAAGGAAATGGCGCCGTTTTCATCTTTCATCGTAAAAACCTGGCTCGTCCACGACAATATTTATTCTATTCAAATGGATAGTCCGTTTTTTAATGGAAGTACGAATTGGTTGGAGCATGCCGGGTTCCGGCAGGCGAGCCATCCCGCTACTTTACTGGATCATAGCATTGGGGCACAGGTACAGGAAATGTATCGTGGGGATGAGCAAGGCAATTTTATTCAGCGAACCGCCGACAGTGTTCCATTTTTTGGCCGCTCCGATGCGGCGTACCAGTTGGACGACTACACGCGCTTCTCCAAAATGGAGGAAGTGTTCCGCGAATATGTGGCGCCGGTGGCGGTAAACAGGAAAGATGGAAAACCACAACTGAACGTTTACATTTTGAACACACATACCAGGTTTGACCGGGGGCCGCTTATTCTGCTCGATGGCTACCCGGTAACGGATGTTGAAAAATTATTTTCTTTCGATCCACTGAAAGTGAAATCGATCGGTGTGGTTAGCCGCCGGTATTTCCGGAATGGCGACGTGTTTGACGGCATCGTTAACATGGAAACCTACAGCCATGATATGAACGGCTATCCCGTCAGTTCATCGGCCACTGTCATTACCAACCAAAACACCGTTGCGGAAAGAAAGTTCATTTCGCCTGTGTATGACAATGACAGTTCCAGGGCCAGCCGCTTGCCTGACTACAGGAACGTTTTGTTCTGGTCGCCCGATATACAGACAGATAATACGGGCAAGCAGTATATTGAATTTTACACGTCGGATATTCGCGGAACATTTGTGGTGGAGGTGCAGGGCTTGGGCATAAATGGTGAAGCTGGTAGTTCTTTTACTGCGTTTGAAGTGAAGCGATAAAAAAGGAAAAGCGTTACATTTAGAGCAGGATATGCGGAAAATATTTTCCATACTGCTGATGAGCCTGATCATATTCAATTGGTTTGGATACCAGGTATATATTTCCATCGTGGGCAACCAGGCAGAGGAGCAAATGATCCGCAGGCTCGACCGAAAAAATTACGCTGAACACGACCTGGTGTCAATTAAATTTCCTGCCCCGCCTCTTGCCTACAATATCAGGTCCACTGAATTCGAGCGTACGGATGGTACGATTGAATTCGACGGCGTGCAATACAATTACGTAAAGCGCCGCATGATCAATGACTCGCTTGAGTTGCTATGTATTCCCAATGAAACGGTGACGAAATTGAATACGGCGAGGGATGAATTTTTTCGGCTCGTCAATGGCCTGCAGCATGAAGGTCATTCAGACAAAAGCGGCGATCATTCCGATGCCTTCAAATCATTAAACCAAAAATACTGTCACAGTGCTGCTTTGATTGATCTGCAGGCTCCCGGCCGGATTTTGTCGTCAACCGCAGACGACTACCGGTTTCAATTACCTTCTGTTTATTTGAGTCCGCACATTCACCCGCCCGACGCAATCGCTTAACATCTAATAGTTGTCATTGGCGCCCGGTGTTGCATCATGCATGCAATGCCTTGCGATGCATTTTAAGAACTTTTTCAACTTATAGCAATGCATTTACTTGTAAAGCGACTTATATTTTCTTGTACTTTTTTCATAGGGCCAGTGTGCCTGCTGGCACAGAGCGAAGACAGCATTTCGCCCAAACTGCTCGACAGTGTTACCATCAGGTCTTTTTTAATGAATATTCCGCGGGAGCTTCCGCCAGTAGAAAACATGCGCATTTTTGCCGGAAAGAAGACCATCTCCTTCAGGCCTGATGGGAACAGGGCCAACCTGTCGGCCAATGTGTCGCGGATGGCGTTTGCCCAGGTACCGGGATTGAACATTTGGGACATGGATGGCGCGGGAACACAGGTGAACATCGGCAGCAGGGGTACAGACTCGCACCGCTCGATAGAAATGAACATGCGGCAGAACGGTTACAACACCAATTCTGACATGTTTGGCTATCCTGAAGATCATTATACCCCGCCCATGCAGGCGATAGATGAAATTCAGTTTGTGCGCGGGTCGGCTTCGCTGCAATTCGGCAGCCAGTTCGGCGGCATGATGAATTATGTGATGAAAACGGGTGATTCAACAAAGCCTGTTTCCCTTGAATCTGAACAAACAGCGGGTTCAAACGGTTTCTTCAATTCTTTCAACGCCGTGGGAGGTACATTGGGTAAATGGAGCTACTACGCTTATTACGATAACCGCCACGGTGATGGCTGGCGCCCCAATTCCAGGTTCGATTACCACGCGTATTATGCCAGTATCGGGTATCAGTTTAATGAGCGGGCCAGTGTGAAGTTCGACTTTTCCAGAATGGATTATGTACAGCAAATCGCGGGAGGATTGACAGACGCTCAGTTTAAGCAAAATGCCCGGCAGTCGTTCCGTGCCCGGAATTATTTTAATCCCAGGATCACCGTGCCAGCCTTCACTTTTCATTACGCGCTCGCGCCGCGCACGGAGCTGGAAGTGATTGCTAACTTTATAACAGGCGAGCGCAACAGCGTGCAATTCATCAATACTTCAAATATTCCTGATACTGTCAATCATTTACTCGGTACGTTCAATCCGCGGCAGGTGGACCGCGACTATTACAACGGCTTTACAACAGAAGCGCGCATCCTTCATCGCTATGCGGTCGGTAATATTGAATCAACGATGTCGGGCGGCATCCGGTATTCATCGCAAACAACCAAAAGAAAGCAGAAGGGAGTGGGCACCATCCAAAACGGTTTCGATCTTTCGCTCACCAAACCTTATGGCATCGACCTGAAGCTGCACTCGACGAATTACGCCGCCTTTGCCGAAAATGTGTTCAACATCAGCGACAGGTTTTCCATTACCCCGGGCGTTCGTTTGGAGATCATCCGCTCATCCCTCGATGGCGTAATCAATAATGCCAGCTTCCCGGTGAATTACAGGGGCAACAGGAGCTTTCCGTTATTCGGCACGGGCCTGCAATACCAGGTGTCGCCCACCAGCCAGTTGTACGGCAATATTTCCCAGGCCTACAGGCCCTACCTCTATGCGCATGTTACGCCCGCCGACCAGATCGGTGTGATAGATCCCAACCTCAAAGACAGCAAGGGCTATGACATCGACCTAGGATACCGCGGTGAGTACAGGGATTTTTTGCAGTTTGACGTGAATGCATTTTACGTGTATTACGGTAACAGGGCGGGTCAGCTTACGTTGATGAATCCCGACAGCTCCACCTACCTGTATACTACCAATGTGGGTAACGCGGCCGCAAAAGGCATTGAGACGTATTTCGATCTTTCTTTGTGGCGCCTTTTTAACGGTGCCGGCAAGCTGGTTGATGTAAGGTTGTTTAATTCGCTTTCGTTTACCCATGCATGGTACACCAGCGGTGAGATTTCCAGCCAGGGAAAAAACGTTTCGTTAAGAGGGCACCGCGTCGAAGGAACGCCTGAATGGATCGACAGGGCCGGTGTTCAGTTTTATTATCAATCGTTCACGGCTGCCGTGCAATACAGTTATGTTGGCAAGTCGTACAGCGATGCAAATAACACGATAGTGAACCCGACTGGCGCCACCGGAATTGTTCCTGCTTATCATGTATGGGATTTTTCGGTGAGTTGTTATGTCATGAAACGTTATCACGTTTCCGGTGGCGTGAACAACGCGGCGAATGCAAAATATTTTACCCGCAGGATCAACATGTATCCCGGGCCGGGTATTTTACCGGCGGATGGAAGAACGTTTTATTTGTCGTTCGGCATCAAGCTCTGACATTTATTTGAGGCGGTATCCCAGCAGCAGTGAGTAACGGGAAACGCGACAGTCTCCGCTGGCCATTCCTCTGCTGGCTTCCCATCTCGCGTCGATAAGGCAACGGTTCAGCATCGCGCCGATGCCAGCTATAAAGCCGTTCTCAAGGTTTCTGAACGTGCCGACGGCAGGTGATTCCCTGAACCCCTGCGACGTGTTGAATCGTATAATTTCAGCTTTGGCATAGTTGGTTTTCGAAACCACTATGCCATTGCTTATGCCGGCTTGCAGGTAGAGCGACGGACCTCCTGCAGACATCGTAAACCGGATAAGGTTATTTAATTTCACATAGCTGGCGCCTATTTTCCGGAAGTCTTTAAGCTTATAGGGATCATAGATAGAAGAATATTCAGCCGTAGCCTCTGTTTTGTAAGAACTGTACGTCAGCTCATTATTGATGGATAGCTTTTTAAGGTTCCGCGGCAGTACGATATTGAGGAATACACCGCCTGTAAACGTTGTAGATGAAGGAAAGTCGAAATAACTCATGGGATAAGAATCGAGAAACCGCAGCCTGGTAACGGTTGCGCCCAGCAACACACCAAATTCCCGTTTCGTTCTCTCGGGCACCCGTTTGTATTTGGCAGTTAAATTCCTGCACTTGTAATATTCGTTAAACACTTTCAACAGTTCAGCCTGTTTATATTTTGCGTCCGAAATATGTTTACTGATGTCTGAACAACCGGCCAGGTAATCGTTCAGCTCGTTCTTGTAAAGGTTGATATCCACCATGAAGCTGTTGCCGCCTGAGGATCGCAGGTATTTCTTGTATAGCAGCAAATGATAGCCCGTATCGGTGCCGATGTAAAAATTGTAAACGGTAGATTTATCCCTGAAAACTGCGAGCGATTTGGCGCCCTCTATTAAAACCTGCAGGAAGACGGTGTCTTTTGCCAATACAAAACCGGCATCCGTGGGTACTGGTGACGGCAACTCCGCATTTTTCGCGACAACCGCCGACCGGTACAGCCTGTTATCCACAACAAACCCGCTGATTTCATCTGCAGTGTACTTTACCGGCTGGTCGTTAATGCTCGCGCGGAAGAGAATTTCATCGGGATTTCTGTTTATTCCCGTATTATAAATAAAACCTGTTGTTGAATCGCCATTGTTCCGGATGATGGCTCCCGGTTTGAATTTTTCTTGTGCAATGGAAGGGAGGACAAATAAAATGCAAAACGATGCAAGCAGCATCTGCATTACCATTTTTTTCATAGTAAGGGGTTAAGGGTATATTTTAACGATGAAAGTATAAAATTATTTTCTTAGTTAAAAGGTACCCCTGATTCCCGCTTCGCTTAGTCTGTTCTTTTCATTTCCTTCCAGCGTGGATCGAGAAAAACGGCGGATGGATCGAAGTTGGGATCGTTGCTCATTATAAAGCTGCTGCCGTCGCTTCTGCTCCAGGCATGATCATAGCCTGCCGCCATTTCTATCCTGCCTGTTTCGTCGCGATAGTTTTCCACTTCGCGGATGGCCTTGATAAAATTGGTGTGCATGCGATCCTGTGAACGCTGTTGCCGCTCCCAGTTTCTCATCTGCACGTCCATGCTTTTCAGCCGCTCGTTGCCCGCCCTGATAGCTGCTTCGCCCATGGCACGGGTTTGCGCATCCATCATTCTTATCTTTCCTACGTGCACGATATGCTTTTGTTCCCTTACGTTTCTCCAGAAGTCGTTGACCGTTGTTTGCCAGTAAGGATTTGTTCTGATGCTTCCCATGATTACCGTGAGCATCTCTTCGGCCTGCTTGTTTTGTCCGGCGGGATACTTAAAAACAATTCTATGCGATGCCTGCGACGTTGCCTGCCGGTCATACGTGCCGTTGTATTGATTGGCCACCATGCTTTCGATGATGGAAACACCGCAAAGTGCAATTCCTTCAGTTTTGTCGCTCCAGCGAAGGCGGGCATTCACGGCTGTTTGATGAAACTGTACATTCATTGCTCCATAGCGCATCAGTTCGTTCCTCGTTTCATTGTTCTTTTGCTGCATTACCTGCACAACAGACGGATTGGGTTTGACGGAAACGATTTCGGGGTTGCCGATGTCGCGGGGAACGAAAACATTTCTGAGGTACTGTTCTGCGTCCATCGGCTGCGCATACGTGCAATACTTCGACGTTGGCAGTCCCTGCTGCATTTGCCGCAAGGTTGCGTTAGACGACCAGCTCCACAAAAAAGCGGGCATTATTTCGAAACTGTATTTACCATCGGGCGACGTGGCGCGAAAATACTGGTTTGTTCCTGCACAACTGTTGCCCGGCGCTGTCCACATGATCTCTCCTTCATGGCTCCAACCTTTTGGAAGCAGCAGGCTGAATGCCTCGGCCGGCTTGTCGAATCCTGCTTTATCAAGCACCCGGATCCGTTCAAAAACGACGTAATCCTTTCCTTCACGGAACGCACGGCCGTTTGTTTTCCCGGTAGATGCGGCGTTTGATTTTTCAGGTGCGTTCTGCTGGCTGTTGCACCCTGTTGTGGTCAGCAACAGGATGCAGGGAAGCAGCAGGAAAAAACTGTTAGTGGCGCTCATTTCGGCTAAGGTTAATGGTTAGGTGAAGCTGATGTACAGGATTTCTCCATAAATTATTTAATTGCGTGGGGTGACGGCGGGTTTGAAAAGAGTAAGGTTTAGGGATTACTTGGCCAGGTTATACTCGAAGCCGATAGAGAATGTCCTGTTCTTCAGGTCGCCGGCACCCACTTCTACTTTATTAATCGGCGAAAATCCGGCGCTGTACCTGGCATTTGCACTCAGGCCCTGCAGTGAATTAGAAAAATGGTAGCCAATACCGATGGGAAACCGGAACTCAGATGACTTATAATAAGGCTTGATGTTATTGGTTGAGCCGTTCCATTTTTCTTTGTTGGAAAGCAGGAAGCTGATCTGCGGGCCTGCTTCAGCAAAGATTCCTGATGCCGCTGTGTAGCGAAAGAGAACGGGCAAAGTAAGATATCCGGAATTGATTTTGCCGGAGTTGATATTGGAAATTTCTTTTGTGCCCTCCATCGAGTAGAACAACTCGCCCCGGAACGAGGCCCTCGGGTTGAGCGCATAATTGACAAACCCGCCAAAATAAAGCCCGGGTTTCACCGACGTCTTAAAGCTCTTGGAGGTAACGTTGATCGACGAAATATTTACGCCGATCTTTGGCCCGTAACTTACTTGAGCCGATGCGGTAAGGCCGATAAGAACAGACATTGACAAAATAACTTTTTTCATTCCTTAGCGTTTGAGTGTAGAGGATTGTTTGGGGTTATATCGTAACCGGCCGCAAAATGTCATCAACGCCAGCGAAAAAAATTTGTATTCAAGTGGAATGAGCAAGTGATGACATTTTAATTTTCGTACGATATAAATGAAATGAGAATTCAGTATCTTTTGGCATGATCCCTAACAAGGGTACCCCTACAACCGTTGAAAATACAAGTGTTGCGGCGTTAGTGGAGGCCATCAGCTTTAACGATGAAAAAGCGTTGAAGAACCTGTACCTCGAAAACTACGGCCGTGCCGAAACATTCATCCTGCAGAATTCAGGCAGCCGCGATGAAGCCAGGGATATTTACCAGGAGGCATTTATCGCGGTATGGCGCAACATCGTGCAGAACAGGTTTCATCCGAAGAACGACAATTCTCTTAATAGTTATTTATTGCAAGTAGTGAGGAACAAGTGGCTCGATCATTTAAGGTCGGCGCGCCAACGCCTTACCGTCGGCCTTAATACCGACCATCCTGAAGAGGATGATAGTGAATTTGCACCGGATGAACAGGACAGGATCGACCTGGTGAAAAAACAGTTTTCGCATCTTGGAGAAATGTGCAGGGAACTGCTGAAAAGATTTTACTACGATCATGAGTCGCTCAGAACAATATCGGCCGCTTTTAACTGGACGGAGGCAACGGCTAGAAACAACAAATACCGCTGCATCCAGAAACTCAGGAGCCTTATTCAAACAAAACAACAGACACCGTGAGCACCGAAAATGACATACATGACGAAAACTTTCACCAGGCCGAGCGTTACCTCCGTTCGGAAATGTCGCCGCAGGAAAAAGAGGCGTTCAGGAAAAAGATGGAAACCGATCAGCACCTGAAAGCACAGGTAGATGAATACCGGCTGTTGCTTTTCGGCATCCAGGAAGCCGTGCTGCAGGAAAAGATGAAGGATTTTCATAAAGAACTGCCCATCGCGATGGAACCGAAACGCAAAACGCTGAAGACGTGGCTGGTAGCCGCTTCCGTGCTGGTCAGCATTTCTGTGGCGGCATGGCTGTTCATTAACCGCAATACATCCGAAAATTTGTTTGCAGCATACTTCTCGCCCGACCCAGGCCTGGTCAGCAGCATGGGCAGTCCGGAAAATTATCTGTTCGACAGGGCTATGGTTGATTATAAAACCGGCGACTACGAACAGGCCATCTCTGTTTGGAAGGGACTGCTGCGTTCAAATACCAATAGCGACACACTGAATTATTTCGTTGGCGCCGCCTACCTCGCCATGGGCCAGGGAAACATGGCGGAACCTTACCTGGTAAAAGTTGCGGCTGCAGCAGAAAGTGCATTCGCAGACGATGCCTCCTGGTATGCCGGGCTTGCAATCATCCGGCAGGGACACAAAAAAGAAGCGATTCCTTATATTCAGCGTTCGACGCATAAAGAGAAAGAAGTGCTCCTCAAAAAACTACAGGAATAATGCGAAGGGCGGCAAACATATCTTTCGTCTTCACCATCTGTTTTTTCACGGCAATTGCGGCGGCGGCGCAGGATAACCTGCAACTGATCCATTCGCTCGAAGATTCGGCAAAATATTACGAAGCACTCAATAAAAACCTTACGGCCTATGCGTTTACACAACGTGTGCATCGCCTTTTGATGGAAAGAGATCCCAATGACATTGAAAAGATCGGCAGGGCGGAGAGCGACCTGGGCACTTACGCGTACCGAATGGGTAATATTGCCCTCTCCGAAAAACACCACCGCAAGGCGTTGGAACTTTTTGAGTCGATGGCCGTGCCCGATTATGAATGTGTTTACCTGTCGGGAAACAATATGGGCGGCATCATGTGGTTCGCCTCTAAAACAGACAGTGCCCTTCACTATTTCACGGTGGCGATGAACGCGCTCGCGAAAATGGATTCGACGCCGTACAATCGGTACTACCGCCCTGCCGTATTGAACAATAACCTGGCGGCGATTTATGGCATACAGGGCAAAACCACTGAAGGCATTGCTGCCATGAAGAAAACCATTTCTTACCTGCGCCGGTATCTTTCCATCGACGATCCGAAGTTGAGGAGGGACGGAGCGATGCACATGCAGTTTGAAGCGGCCGATAATCTGGCAGGTATTTACAAGGAACTCGGCGATTACAGAAGAGCGCACGACCTGCTCATGCATTCGTACCAGGAAAAGCAAAAAGCGCTTGGCCCCACCGACGTGGACGTGTTTAAATCGGAAGTATTGCTGGGCCAGATTTATTTTGCCATGAAGGAGTTTTCAAAAGCGGACCAGTACCTTGAAAGCGGCCTGAGAGGACTCGAAAAGGCAGATGGAGATCTTTTATTCTGGCAGGCTGATGCCTATAACACGCTCTCACTTTTGCACGATGCCACCGACGATAAAAAACAGGCGGCGGTGTATTTCAAAAAGGCAGAAGAACTGTACGAGCAATCGTTGCAGGGTGATTATGATGACATATACCTTGAATTTTTGAGAAACGCTTCACTCTTTTACGCAGAAAGCAAGGATGCGAAAACGGCTGTGGCGAAAGGACTGAAGGGATATAAATATGTCGTGAAGAACCAGGGACAATATGCCCTGCCCGTATTTTATGAACTGTTGAATTTGGGACAGATATATTTTGAACTGGGCAATTATCAACAGGCACTGCAGTATAGCAGGAAGGGCCTCGATGTGGTCAATAAACTTACCGCCACCGCTGAAAATTCGCTTGATTCAGTAAAAACCGAACTCAAGAAGCCCAAAGCGTTGTTGCTGATGGTGAGATCGGAATATGAATTGACGCAGCAGAAAACCCAGCCGGCGCTAGAGCGTTTATTGAGCAGGCTCGAAGAGGCTTTGGAACTGCTCGAAAAGAGAAAATCGGTGATCGATGATCCCCACGACATCGGACTATTGATGGCCGATCACGCCGAGCTGCTGGAATTTGCCAAGAAGATCATTTTTGAGCTGCACGAGCTTACGCATGATGAGTCCTATGTGGACCAACTCGTGAGCCTTCACGAATCGGGGCTGTACAACCGGATCAGGTCGCGGATTGATAAAAACGGCAACATGGAATTTGCGCACGTTTCCGATGAGATACAGAAGAAAGAAAGAGAACTGAAGCACTCGCTCTCCACGATCCTGGCAGGCAATGAAAGCCACGATGAGAAAATGCGCCTGTATATTCAATCGCAGGGAGAATGGAACAAATTCCTGGAAAAGCTGAAACAGGAATATCCCGACTATTACAAGATGAGATACGGCTCCATTTTTAAGTCGCTGGATGAGATTATGCCTGATATCCCTTCAGGCACCACGGTTATCCGCTACCTGTTTGTGAGCGAAGACCTGCTGGCACTGGTGGCAGACCGGCAGCACAGGACATTGATTAAACTGGATGCCGTTGGTCTCGACAAAGACATTGCAGCGGCCAACCGGTATGCAGCAAGCGCCGGCAAGCTGAGCGGTAAACTGTACAACCTCTATTGCAGATTATGGAAGCCATTGGAGGAAGATATTACGAACACTAAAGTTATCATCATTCCGGATGGCATTATCTACGCACTGAATTTTGAAATACTCACACCGAAGAAAATTAGCAGGTTCGAAGAGTTTGCATCCGCGTCACTGCTTGCCAAACACGCCATCTCTTATCAATACCGCCTGTTCCTGTTAAAACAGCAACATCAGAATACCAAAGCAGCAGAAAATTTTGTTGCCTTTGCTCCCGGCTTCTCCGACCGCATCAAGCAAATGTACCGGCGGCATTCCGACACTGCCAGCCAAATTGATAATTTTTATCTCGACCTGCTGCCGCAGCCTTTTACTGTTAGTCTAGCGGTGAACACGGCAGGCTTATTTGGCGGCGATTTATTTATGGATGAAGAAAGCACCGTGGGTTCTTTTAAAAAGTATGCGAACAATCACCGGATCATTCACATCGGCACACATGCCGTTGCTGATAATTTGCATCCTGAATTTTCAAGGTTGATTTTTTCGAAAGACGTTTCCAACCTCGATTTCGACAATTCGCTTTATTTGTTTGACATCTACAATTGCAACCTCACGTCGGACCTTACCGTGCTCACTGCCTGCGAATCGGGCAAGGTGGGATATAAGGATGGCGAGGGTATGATATCGCTCGCGCATGCCTTCAATTACGCTGGCAGCAAAAGCATCCTCATGGGACTTTGGAAGATCGATGAGCAGTCGAGCGCGCGGCTGATAGGGCTGTTTTATGACAACCTTGCGCAGGGCATTGAAAAGGATGAAGCATTCAGGCGGGCAAAACTGGCGTATCTCGAAGAATCGGAGGGACGGTTGCTTACGCCGCAATACTGGGCCGGACTTGTGTTAATGGGCGATACGTCGCCCGTACCCGTTGCGACGACTGCAAAGCGTTTATACCTGTTCATTGGAGGCATATTCCTGGCAGGGCTGGTCGTTACCGCTACTGTTTTTTATTTTCGTTCGTCAAAACGCAACGCGGCCTGAACAGGATATTTTCATAAATGTTTTGTGTAATCGCGAGGATGTTTTAGATTCCATGAATGATCAATCGTACACGCGGAAATTACCGATGGTTCATCGTTGCTTTGCTGTTTGTTGCTACCTGCATTAATTACATCGACCGGCAGATCATCGGGCTGCTGAAACCTATCCTTGAAGTGGAGTTCAGTTGGAGCGAAACGGACTTCGGGTTCATCATGATGGCATTCAGTGCGGCGTATGCTGTGGGATTGCTGGTGTCTGGCGGCGTTATTGACAGGGTCGGAACGCGCATGGGTTACACCGTTTCTATTCTTGTGTGGAGCGTCGCCGGCATGTTGCACGCAGTGGCGCGCACCGTTACCGGTTTTGCGGCGGCAAGGATCGGGCTCGGGATCGGGGAGGCCGGTAACTTTCCGGCAGGCGTCAGGGCCGTTGCCGAATGGTTCCCCAATAAAGAGCGTGGACTTGCAACGGGGATCTTTAACTCCGGGACAAGTGTTGGTGTGGTGGCCGCATTATTGATCGTTCCCTGGATACTCACTAACTATGGCTGGCACGAAGTGTTCTGGATCACCGGTTCGTTTGGCTTTGTATGGCTGATCTTGTGGCTGGTGTTTTACCAGATTCCTGCAAAGAGCAGGCATTTGTCGAAAGACGAACTGAATTATATCGTGAGCGGGCAGGACACGGAAGACAATAACAAAAGCCGGCCCGCTATCCGTTGGGTCAAATTATTTTCCCTTCCACAGACGTGGGCGTTTATCACCGGCAAAGCGCTTATCGATCCTATATTCTGGTTCTTTTTATTCTGGCTGCCGTCATATTTTTCTTCCACGTTCAGTTTGGACGTGTCGAAACCGAGCCTTGAATTAATGATCATTTACGCTGCGACCACGGTGGGCAGCATTGGCGGCGGTTACTTATCTTCTCTACTCATAAAAAAAGGCTGGCCGGTATTGAGGGCACGCAAAGCATCGTTGCTGGTATTTGCCGCACTGGAAATTTCCATCATCCTGGCTCAATTTGCAACAGGCGCCTGGATGGCGGTTGCATTGATCAGTCTTGCAGTGGCCGTGCACCAGGCCTGGGCTACGAATGTATTTACCATCGCTTCCGACCTGTTTCCCACCGAAGCAGTGGGCTCAGTGGTGGGCATTGGCGGGATGGCCGGCGCCGTGGGCGGAATGGTTTTTCCGTTGCTCGTGGGAACTTTGTTGGATGCCTATAAAGCCGGTGGCAACATCACAGCGGGATACAATGTACTGTTCACCATTTGCGGACTCACTTATTTGGTTGCCTGGACCATCATTCACCTTCTCACGCGCAAAACAAAAAAGGTGATGTTGAGCCAACTGGTGTAACAATGTGAAAATTACCGGCCGAGGGATTCACTGCTGAAATGGCCGCCAATGGGCAGCACATGATGAGGCTGGAGAATCATTTCTGCTTCATGGATAAATGATGCAGGATCGGCGGTATTGAAAGTAAACATATCGTAGTGACAGGGGATCACAACACGTGCGCCTACCTCTTTTCCGAGCGCCGCTGCTTCTTTCGCATTCAAATTGCCGGCCACACCGCGTGCAGGGTCGTTGCCGTTAATGGGTAAAATGGCAACATCAACGGCAAAGGGCTTCAATGTTTCTGCCATGCCATCATATAATAGTGTATCACCGCTGTGGTAAATCGTCCAGCCGCCAAACCGGATCACGTAGCCCATGAATTTGCATAGACCTTTTTCGTCTTTCTCTATTTCATTATGGCTGGCAGGTATTCCGTGAAAAGTGAACTCATCAAACGTGATAGTTGCACCGGCGTTCAATCCTATAGGAAAATCCTCGGGCTGTTTTATTCTGTCGGCTACAAATTTCCGGTTGGCTTCGGGAATGATGAACCGGATGCCCGGATTGTTTTTTATCACTGGTATCAATGTGCTTCCGTCCAGATGATCGGTGTGGTTATGACTCGATGTAACGATCAGGATGTCTTTCAACAGTGATGGATCAATAACCCTTTCGCTCATGCGCACATGCGGTTTATTTGTTGCCGCATATTTTTCGGTGAGCGAATCGGAAAGGTAAGGGTCTATTAATACCCGCTTGCCTTTCCACAGCAGTAAATAGCCGCTTTGCCCCAGCCACCACAAGTGGAAATGATGGTTGTCGTTTATATACTGATCAATTTCTTTGAGCAGCTCCTCATCCTTGATGCGCGCAGGTATCAGTTCCATCATTACAATTGTTGTCTGACGATGTTCGCACCCTTCACCATATTGGCGAGTTTCAGTCGTGAGGCCCAGCGCGCCGTCTGGCTCAGGCCGCAATCGGGGGCCACCGACAATTTTTCGGCAGGTACGTATTGCAGGCATTTCCTTATTCGCTCCGCCACATCTTCCGGTGTTTCGATGTAATAATTTTTCACATCCACTACACCGGCGGCCACGTCCATTTTTTCTGCGAAGGCGGCGAGCAGTTCAACTTCAGCAAATTCGCGGTTGGCGAGTTCAATATGAATTTCATCGACCGACAGGTCGAGAAAATCGGGCAGCATGGGCTTGATGCTGCGATAACCCACTGGTCTTCCCTTGAAATTTCCGAAGCACATGTGCGTAGAGAGGCGGCACTTTCCCACAACCGTCTGAACGGTGCGGTTGAAAATATCGACGAATTTTTTTGTGTCTTCTTTATATGCGTAACAGCTCATCGAGGGCTCATCAACAGTGATCTCTGTGCAGCCCGCGGCCACGAGGTCCTCGAGCTCTTTCCGCACAAACGGAAGCAGGGCTTCGGTTACGGCGAAGCGGTCCTTGTATTTTTTGCCGGGAAGGAGTCGTCCGCTAAGCGTGTAGGGACCCGGTACGCTCGTTTTGAGAACCGGCCCGGCAGGGGCAAGTCGCTTTAACCGAAGAAATTCTTTCACGCAGCCCAACCCGTCGGGGGCGCTTAACGTTTCAGCTATATCGTGTTTGCCACGTTGATCGTGCGCCGGCGGTCCGAATTTTCTTGTTTCCGTTTCATTGGGGACGATCCCTTTAATGAATCCGTAGAACGATAAATTGAAATCGATGCGGGTTTGTTCGCCATCGGTAATTACATCAAGGCCGGCGTTTACCTGGTCGTGGATCGCGGCAATTACCGCGTCTTCCACCATTTCTTCAATATCTGCCGCGCCAAATTTATCCAGGTTCTGTGATGCGAAATCGAGCCACCCGGGAAACGGATAACTTCCAATGACAATCGTTCGAATGGGTTGTTGTTTCATTACTATATTTTTATTTACCTGCTAACCTGTATAGTTCGGCCACACGATGAGCATGTTCGTCATACGCGCTTTCGAATAATTCTTTCGCTTTCTCTGCACCCGCAATAGCGGCTGCAGTAAGCACTTTGGGCGGTTTGCCTGCTTCGGTTAATAATTTGGCAAGTTCCGCTTTAATACTGTTGACGAGCATTACGCCGCCAACGGTTGATCCGGGCGAAACCGGCGTATCGAGGCCGGGTACCTTGATCATCGAGTCGCCAACAGGGGCGCCCGTATCGAGGAGGAGATCCGAAAAATCAGATAGTTTCTTTCCGTCTTTTCTTTTGCTTACTGAATTTTCAAGATGTTCGGTGGTGACGATAGACACCACTTTTATCTTTCGTTGCTGGAATACCTCTGCCATCTCGATGGGGACGATGTTGCATCCGCTCGATGAGATCACCAGCGCCGTATCCTTTGCGTCGAGCCCAAAATTTCGCAGTATGCGTTCCGCCAGCCCCGGCACATTTTCGAGGTACATAGCCTGGCGCTGGCCGTTGGCGCCTACAACATTATTGTGATAGGTCAACGACAGTTCCACTATGGGGTTAAAGCCGGGGAACGAGCCATAGCGCGGCCACATTTCTTCCACCATTATCCGGCTGTGGCCGGACCCAAAAACATGAACCACTCTTCCTGCAAGGATGCTTGCTGCGAACCACGTGGCGGCCTGCAAAATCTTTTCCTGTTGTTGTTCAACCCTGTCGGCAATTGCCCTGCATTTATTGATATATGTAGTCGTCAAACTCATTCGTGGTATTTGGTTTAAGAACGTTGAACGGAAGCAAAGCAGGCCGCGCCGATCGCGCCTGCCATGTCATTGAATTGCGCCTTTAAGATAGTCACTTTGTTCCCGCCCGGCCTCCATTCATAGAGCGATAAGAAGGTTTCGAGCGGTTCGATGAGGTCGTTGCCTGCTTCCATGATCCCCCCGCCAAGCACTACACATTCGGGTGAAAGCATGTTGGAAATGGATGCGATGGCAATGGAAAGTTTTCTTACAGAGGTTAACCATACCCACCGGGCAAAATGGTCGCCCTTGCGATAGGCTTCGAGCAATGAATAAGTGTCTTTATATTTTCCGTGCGATCGCTTCTCTACGGTGCAATTGCCGATGGCGTCCTCCAGGCTCCCGGGGATCCCGGTTATGTCGGTGTCATTTTCGCAATTGAGGGAGATGTGGCCGATGTGCCCGGCCTTCTGAAAGCTGCCCTGGTAGGGTTTCCCGTCGATCAGCAGCGCACCGCCCACACCGGTGCCGAGTGTGAGCATCACCACATTTTTCTGCGATTGGGCGATGCCGAGTGTGGCCTCGGCCATCAGCGCCGCCACTGCATCGTTGAGCACCCAGGTTTTGTGTCCCAGGAAATCTGACCAGCAAAAATTCTCGAGGCCGTGGAGGCGTCCCGGCATGTAGGCGATCTTTTCATTGTTGTCGTCGGGTATGCCGGGCGCGGAAATTCCTGCAACGAAATCCGTTATGTGCAGGTGCGTCACCATTTCTTCGATAGATGATTTTACGGTTTGTTTCCAATTGTCGCCATTACCGTCGTTAGTGGGCGTGTAGAGCTGAAACAGCAGCTCGCCGTCTGCATCCAGTGCCACCGTTTTAATTCGTGTTCCGCCAAGGTCGACGCCTATTGTTGCTTTGTGCATCCTGTAAATTTAGTATTGTCCTTCCGTAATGCCCCATCCTCCATCCACCGAGATGACCTGGCCGGTGATAAATGTTGATTCATCGGATAATAAGAATACGGCAAGTCCGTCGGTATCCGCTGGCGTTCCTATTCTTCCCCCATCCAGCGGTTGCTTGGTGGCAATGTACCGGGAGATGGTTTCGTCTGTAGCCGCCCGCTGCGAGGAAGGCGTTTCAATCAATGCAGGCGCGATAACGTTTATCCTTATATTGTT
>CBIGXK010000012.1:0-24793 GCA_966193805.1 uncultured bacterium
GCTATAATGTTTTCCGCATTATTTTAGGCCTCCCGTTTGCCGTTTGCCGTCTGCCGATTTCCGTACCTTTGCGTCCCTACTAAAAATAACAGACTAAACATATATGCTAGGTTTTCTATCCAAAATATTCGGCGGCAGTAAATCAGAAAAGGACATCAAGGTGCTGGAACCGCTCGTTACCGCCGTCAATCAGCATTTCGAGGCGTGCCAGTCGCTGTCAAATGATGAACTGAGGGCAAAGACCACCGACTTCAGGCAACGTATCACCGCTTACCTGAAAGACATTGATACGCAAATCGCTGAAATATCCACCAGGGCAGAAGAATTACCTGCCGAAGATATCTCCGAAAAAGACACGCTGTACCAGGAAGTGGACAAGCTGAAAAAGGACCGCGACACCAGGATCGAGGAAGTGCTGAATGAACTGCTGCCCGAGGCCTTCGCCGTTGTGAAAGAAACTGCCAGGCGCTTTAGGGAAAATACCGAACTGGTGTCAACAGCCACGGAGCTCGACCGCGACCTCAGCGTTAAAAAAGAACATGTGCGCATCGAGGGCGACAAGTCAATTTATAAGAACAGTTGGACCGCCGGCGGCAACGTCATCACCTGGAACATGGTGCATTATGATGTGCAGCTTATCGGTGGTACGGTGCTTCATCATGGTAAAATTGCGGAAATGGCCACCGGTGAAGGTAAAACGCTGGTGTCGACACTGGCCGCCTACCTAAATGCCCTAACCGGCGAAGGGGTCCACATCGTTACCGTGAACGACTACCTAGCCCGCCGCGACTCAGAATGGAACGGGCCCATTTACGAATGGCTCGGGCTCACCGTCGACTGTATCGACAGGCACCAGCCCAATAGTAACGAAAGGAGAAAGGCATACGCCGCCGACATCACCTACGGAACCAATAATGAATTCGGCTTCGACTATCTCAGGGATAACATGGTACACAATCCCGAAGAGATGGTGCAGCGCAAACACCACTACGCCATGGTGGATGAGGTGGACAGCGTTTTGATCGACGATGCCCGTACGCCGTTGATCATCTCGGGCCCCGTGCCGCGAGGCGACGAACAGCAATACCATATTCTGAAACCAAGGGTCGAGAGGCTCGTTGACATGCAAAGGCAGGTGATCAACCATAACCTCAACGAGGCAAAAAAAGCCTTTGCTGAAGGCGATGATGATCCAAAAAATGGGGGGCTCGCGTTAATGCGCGCCTATCGCGGTCTTCCCAAAAACAGCGCCCTGATTAAATTCTTAAGTGAACCCGGAGTACGCGTAAAACTGCAGAAGGCGGAAAACTTTTATCTCGCCGACCAGCAAAAGGAAATGCACAAAGTGGATGAAGAACTCTTCTTCCACATCGACGAAAAAAATAATTCGGTAGAACTTACAGATAAAGGAATTCAGGCCATCACCAAATCGGGAGAGGACACCGAATTCTTCATTCTTCCCGACATCGGCGTTCAGCTTGCTGAAATTGATAAGGCCGAAATTTCCGCAGACGACAAATTACAGCAAAAAGAGGCCCTGCTGAACGACTATTCCGTGAAGGCCGACCGCATTCATACCGTTCAGCAATTGCTGAAGGCATACACCCTTTTCGATAAGGATATTGAATATGTGGTACTGGACGGTTCAGTGAAAATTGTTGATGAACAAACGGGCCGCATACTGGAGGGAAGGCGGTACAGCGACGGTTTACACCAGGCCATTGAGGCGAAGGAAAATGTAAAGATTGAAGCGGCCACGCAAACGTACGCTACCGTTACGCTTCAGAATTACTTCCGCATGTACCACAAACTTTCGGGTATGACGGGTACGGCTGAAACCGAAGCCGGTGAATTGTGGGACATCTACAAACTTGATGTGGTGACCGTTCCTACCAACGTCCCCGTGATCAGAAAAGATCATCAGGATCTGGTTTATAAAACAAAGAGAGAAAAATACAGGGCGGCAATTGATGAGATAGAGCAGTTGCGCAATGCCGGGCGCCCGGTGCTGGTGGGTACTACGTCGGTAGAGGTGAGTGAACTGCTGAGCAAAATGCTGGCGGGTAAAAAGATACCGCATAACGTTCTCAACGCCAAGCAACACGCCCGTGAGGCGCAGGTAGTGGCCGAAGCCGGGTTTGCCGGCGCGATCACCATCGCCACCAACATGGCGGGCCGCGGTACGGATATCAAGCTGGGACCGGGAGTGAAAGAAGCCGGCGGCCTGGCTATCATCGGCACCGAAAGGCATGAAAGCCGGAGGGTAGACAGGCAGTTGCGTGGCCGTGCCGGCCGCCAGGGCGACCCGGGCACAACGCAATTTTACGTGTCGCTCGAAGATGATTTGATGCGTTTGTTCGGCAGTGAGAGGATCGCATCGATAATGGACCGTTTTGGTTACAAGGAAGGAGAAGTGATCCAGCACAGCATGGTTACAAAAAGCATCGAGCGGGCACAGAAAAAAGTGGAAGAAAATAACTTCGGCATCAGGAAGCGTTTGCTGGAATACGACGACGTGATGAACAAACAACGTAACGTGGTTTACAGAAAAAGAAGTCACGCGTTGTTTGGTGAAAGACTTGCACTCGACCTCGACAATGCGTTTTACGGCGTGGCAGAGGGACTTATCACATCGTTCCAGGAGCAGCAGGATTTCGAAGGATTCAAAATGGCAGCGATCGTTAATTTTGGATTGGATACGGCAATAGCAGAAGATGAATTTTCGAAGGGCCACCTGCAAACTCTCGCCGATAAACTATACAACGAAGCGATTTCACGATACCAGCGTAAAAAAGTGGACCTTGAAAAGCAGGCCGTTCCGGTATTTGCGAACATTCGCAAACAGCAGGGCGCACATATCGAAAACGTAGTGGTGCCCTTCACAGACGGGAAAAAGGGATTGCAGGTATTGGCCAACCTCAACAAAACCATTGAAAGCAACGGCCGCGAATTAAGCAACGCACTGGAAAGGCAGATTACTTTGTCGATCATCGACGAGTCGTGGAAAGAACATCTGCGTGCCATGGACGACCTTAAGCAAAGCGTGCAAACCGCTTACCTCGAACAAAAAGATCCGCTGATCATTTACAAGATCACCGCATTCGACCTGTTCAAAAGGATGGATGGAGAAGTGAACAGGGAGATCGTAAGTTTCCTCAGCCACAGCAGCATACCCATTGAACAACAGAGCTCACAGATCAGGGAAGGAAGGGAACAGAAAACCGACATGAGCCGCATGCATGCCAACAAAGAAGCTGTGGATGCGCGTGGCGACGATTACGGCGCAAATGAAAATGATTATTATGATCCGTCAGCCAATGTTAAGCAGGCGCCCGTAAAAGTAGGTCCTAAGGTGGGTAGAAATGACCCATGCCCGTGCGGCAGCGGCAAAAAATACAAGAACTGTCACGGTAAAGATGCGGCATAGTTGATGAACATTGCCAGTTATATAGACCACACCATCCTGAAACCCGCCACGGTCATCGATGATGTCAGAAATCTGTGCAGCGAAGCGAAGGAATACGGCTTTGCCGCGGTTTGCGTGCCTCCGCCGTTTGTAAAAAGCTCTAAAAATTTGTTGAAGGATAGCAGCGCAAAAGTGGCAACCGTAATAGGATTTCCATTCGGGTATTCTGTTGCAAGGGCTAAGCTGGCCGAAGTGCAGCAGGCATTGGCCGATGGAGCAGATGAGCTGGATATCGTGATCAATTTAACGGCACTGAAAAGTGGTTCATGGAATTACCTTTCGTCGGAAATGGAACTGCTGATGGAACCCGTTCATGAACATAAGAAACTGGTGAAGGTGATCATCGAATCCGGCATTCTTTCTGATGAGGAGATAGTGCGGTGTTGTGAAATTTATGCTAAACCTGGTGTCGATTTTCTGAAAACATCCACCGGTTATGCGGCAATCGGCGCAACGCTGCATGCGGTGCAACTGATGAGGCAGAATTTACCGTCTACTGTGAAAATAAAGGCCTCCGGAGGAATACGCACTTACGAAGCGGCAAAGACGTTTATTGATGCAGGAGCCGAAAGAATCGGATGCAGTGCGGGAGTGGCCATTGTTCAACAACAATTATCGGCACGATGAATAAAATATTTGCAGTGTTTGTTTTGCTGCTTGCATCAGGCGCGCTTACTGCGCAGGAACAGGCGCACAGCGTAGTGGTCAATAAGGATCCACGTGTTGATCTGCTGGTCGATAAGCAGATCCAAATCAATGAAGCAACAACAAGGGATTCGCGCCGCTTTGCTCCCGGCTTCCGGATACTGGTCATCAGTTCAAGCAACCGCAACGATGTGACAGACGCAAAAACAACGATGTACCGCGAGTTCCCGGAACTGAAGGCGTACCTCATGTACCAGGCGCCTTTCTTCCGTTTAAAAGTGGGCAATTTCAAGGGCCGGTCAGATGCAGAAGCTTACATTCCGCTCGTTCAGAAATTATTCAGGAAAGGCGTGTATGTTGTACCCGATACGATTGAAGTAAGGCCAGAGCTCGACAATTAAAACGCAGCCTTCGCTCCCAGCCAGGCCATCATCTGCATCCCTTCTTTAATGGCACCCTCGTCAATATTGAAAACAGGCGTGTGCACCGTGGCAGTAATTCCCTTTTCAACATTTCCTACGCCGAGGCGGTAAAAGCATCCCGGTATAACCTGCGAATAATAACCAAAGTCTTCGGCACCCATGCGCATTTCGGTGGTTTCAACATGCTCATTCCCTGCGAGTTCCTGTGCGAGTTTTTTGGCTTGTTGCGACAACTGTTCATTATTGATGACCGCAGGATAACCAATGTCGATTTCGAGATCGATCTTTGCCCCCATGGATTCGGCTGTAGCTGTGGCGATTTTGCGGATCAGTTCATGCGCGCGGAACCGCCACGTTTCATCCAATGCGCGGAGCGTGCCCATCATCTTCACCTCGCTGGGTATCACGTTGGTGGTATACCCGCCCTGGATCGAAGAAATGGTGAGCACCGAAGGCGAGAGCGGGTCGTTGTTCCTGCTGATCACCTGCTGCAGCGCTACCACAATATGCGATGCCACCAGTACCGTATCCGTAGTGAGATGTGGCGCAGCCGCATGTCCTCCCTTGCCCTTCACCGTAATAAAGATTTCATCGGCGCTGGCCATCACCTTACCGCCGCGAAAACTGAAAGTTCCCACCGGAAGTCCGGGATGCACATGTAAACCAAAAATGGCGGATGGCTCCGGGTTTTTCAGCACGCCTTCTTTTATCAGGATACTTGCTCCGCCTGGATTTCTTTCTTCACCAGGCTGAAAGATCAGTTTCACGGTTCCTTCCCACTCGTCTTTCAACTCGTTTAAAATCCTGGACGCACCGAGCAGCACCGTGGTATGCACATCATGACCGCATGCATGCATCACACCTTTATTTTTGGATATGTAGGGAACATCGTTTTCTTCCTGGATAGGGAGTGCGTCTATATCGGCACGCAGCGCCACGATGCGGCTATCCGGGTTTTTCCCTTTTATCAATCCTATTACACCCGTTTCTGCCATTATCTGAAAAGGGATGCCGTATTCTTTCAGCCGGTCCTGAATGTATTTCGAGGTTTGGAATTCCTTGTAGCTCAGCTCGGGATTTGCGTGAAGATGATGCCTTATGGTTATGGAATCAGGAGAATAGGTTGCAGCGAGATCTTTGATCTTTTTCTTAAGGTCTGACATTACAGAATATGTATTGAATGAATTAAGCCTGTGCGGTTGGACCGAAATTCAACGGCAACTGCACTTCTTCAATATCCTGTATCTTACCATTAAGCTGCTCGAAGCGGTTGACATATTCGGTAAGCGCCTTCATAAAACGTTTTGCGTGCTGGGGGGTAAGGATTACGCGCGACTTCACTTTACTTTTTGGCGTTCCCGGCATCACGTTTACAAAATCTATTACAAATTCGGCGTGTGAATGAGTGATGATTGCAAGATTCGAATAATGACCTTCCGCCACTTCCTCAGAAATCTCTATATTCAACTGGTTTGGCTGTTGTGGATTTTGTTCATTCATAAGCAACAAATTTAAGGATTATCAGATCAACCCCTCGTCGGCAAAACTAAAATACCCGTTGTCACTCACGATCAGGTGATCGAGTATCCTGATGTCGAAGAGCCTGGCCGCCTGCACAATTTTGCTGGTGAGCTCCTCATCCTGCCTGCTGGGCCTGACGTTTCCCGAAGGATGATTATGGAACAAGATGATGGCCACGGCATCTTCGGCGAGCGCTTTTCGGAATATGATGCGGGGATCGGCCACGGTCCCGGTGATGCCGCCAATACTTATCACCTCATAATGCATGATCTTGTTGGCCTGGTTCAGGAACACCACCCCGAAAGCCTCGTTGGTCATCCCGTGCAGCAGCGACTGGATGTAAACCGCTATTTCAGCGCTGCTTCGTACCGACATCTTATCCAGGTCGTTCAGCGACCGCCTTCGGCTGCCCAATTCCAGGGCAGCCGAAATAATGATCGCCTTTGCTTCTCCAATTCCGGGAATTTTCATGAGCTCGGCCACCGAAAGCCTGCCGAGGGTGGCCAGGTCGTTCCTACCCATCGCCAGCAGATCCTTCGCCAGGTCCACCGCGCTCCGCTTGTGAACGCCGTTCGTGATGAGGATGGCCAGCAGTTCCGAATCCGACAGGTGGCGGGCGCCCTTCGATCGTAGTTTTTCTCTCGGGCGATCGTCTTTTGCCCAATTTTTTATCGAGTACTTCTTCTCTTGCACCGCCCAATAATAGAAATTATTTTCGTGTTGTTATTGTACTAAACACCGCTGTTCCGTCGTTTTGTACTTGTCCATCAACCTGAGAAAAACTACTAAAATCCTGGACCATGAAACGTAAGTCTACTTTTTCTGCCATTGGCGGCTACCAACCCTTTCTTTTTTGTATCGGCATGTACCTGGTGGCGCTTTTCTTTTCCATCTTTATCTGTTCCGCAATTTTTTACGCAGTGAATCCGAAAACGGAGATTACTTCGGCAGATAATGGCGCACAGAAAACAGCCATGATACCAGCCAAGCAGGTAATGCTTACTGTGGCACCCAAATAATTCATCATTAGAGGTGGTGATATTTCAACCGGGCTGTGAGAATGGCCTGGTTGATTTTTTGTGTTTATACAGGGGTTTATGGGGGAATCGGTAATGTATGTTTCTTTAACGCAGGGTCCACCCCCGGCGCTTCGCGCCACCCCCGCCAGCGGGGGATATCGTCTCCCGTCTTCCGTCTCCCGCCTCCCGCCTAATAGCTCAACGCCCTCTTATAAAAAGATATCACGTTCCAGGTGGTTCCATTGCTCTTCACCGTCATGGCGCCCCTTCCGAGGATAATTTTTTCGTCGCTCGCCGAAATGCCGTTCACCTGCACTCTTTTAACCGTCTGAAGATTTTTAATGACGATTTCCCTGTCGGGCCACGATGCGGCAGCCGGCAAATTGACTATCGCCGTGGCCACAGAGGCATTCATCAATACCGTTTTAATATCCGCAGGAACGGTGTAAGATGATCCGGTCCACTTTTGCGTTTTGTATTCCTCGCCTATTTTAGAAACCTTGTACTGGCCGTTCACCCACAGGCACCTGTATGTGCCCGCCGAGGGGAACCGCGACGCCGGAATCAGTTGCGCAGAATTATCCGAGCGGGTAAAGCTCAGGGGGTACCTAGGACTAAGATATTCGACAAGGAATTCATGTCCATCGCGCACAAGATCACCCGCATTGATTTTCAAAACCTTGGCCTGGTTGGCCTCTACCCTCACCAATCCGATGTTCGGCGGCAAATTAAGGGTGGTGCCCGTAGTGCTCGTTTTTACCCAGAAAAATGTCGACTTGTAGGGTACGGATCTTTTCACCCCGTTAATGCGATAGGTCATCGCCTCTATCGTCGGGTATTGCCCGGTCTGGCTGATAAGATCGTGTTTTTTACTCACCTCGAAGTTGGTATAGGCATACTTGTTTGTGGTGATCAACAGCTTGTTTGGCGTTATCGAATTGGTGGCCTCGCTACCCATCAGTATTTGATTGGGCTGGTCGCTCCATAGCGGCGACGCGCTGATGATAGTGTTGGAACCAAGGCGGCCGGGAACAAACAGGCTTTCGATCATCGCAAATGCACCTACGAATTTGTTGCAGATCGCGGTTGCCGGATCGAGGTTGATCCCTTCACGTATCGAAGCCAGTTCAAAACGGCCACCAGTAAACGTGTTATAGCGCGCATGCGAAAGCACGATGGCCTTCTCCAAACCTTCAAATCCTACATCGGTAAACATATGACCATTCATTGGGTCGCCGGCATTGGAACCCGCCTCTTTCACCATCACCACGCCGTACCAGCCTCCCTTGCCGTACGTACCTGCCGGTCCGCGGCCGAGCTGGCCACCATAAAAGTAGTTGGAGTTATTCCAGTTTCCATTCAGGTCGCTCACACCGCCAACAGAAATTCTTATCTGAACAAAATTGTGATGAATAGTGTTAAACCGAACGCGGTTGTATTGGCAGCCGGCAGGGAATCCACCGTTTTTATTTCCGGTGAGATGAATGCCGTATTTAAAATCTTTCACTTCGTTCACTTCTACATCGCACTGCATCGCATTTTTCAGCAGTACGCCGGTTCCCGCATACGCGGCATAAGTGGATGCCGTTGATCCGCCTTTGTTGCCCCCTGCGATGAGGCCATAACTCTTCAGGCTCTGGTTCTGCCCCTCGAGGATGAAACCCGATCCCCTGGCGAAATAAATATCACCGTAAATTTCCAGGTAAACTTTTTTCTTGCTGGTAAGCGGCAGGGCAATGGACCCTTTTACATAATATCCGCCCTGCGGAACCTGCACCACCTGGTTACGTGAAGCAGCATTGATGGCCGCAAGGAATGCAGCAGTATTGTCGCTGCCCGACGACCCGTTCCAGTCGCCCTTCATACCGAACCATCTCACATCGATGGCGCCGGAATACATACGTTTGAACCGTTTTGTTTTATTGACGATCACTGTTCCGCCGTTATCTTTCGACAGAAGATCCTTTGCATCATAATAGAACAAACCCTGCCTTCCGGCATCTGTAATAAAATAAGGTGTGGTGGTGGACGGTGTTGCAAGCGTCCTTAAAGAAGCGATGGTAATTGGTTTTTGCGCGGCCAGGGTGGAGACAGCAAATGTCAGCAGTGCCAGTATGATTGGTTTCCTCATAAGCATGGGTCTTGGGTTTTAAAATCACACCCCATGCGCAAAAAACGAACCGAAGCAGCCGGATCCAATTAAAATGGCATTAAAATGCCCCTTGCATCAATATTTTAATAGCTTGATAGTCCTGAATGATTTCTCGTTAACTTTTAGTGTGAGGAAATAGATCCCTTTTGGCAACTTCTCATTACCAATAGAGAAGATAAGGTTGTTGTGACCAGCGGGCAGGCCATTGTACTGGCGGCCGCCGATCAGCCGTCCGTACACATCGTACAGCTCGGCGCTTACCGTGCTATTGGATGTGGCGTTGCTGAAGTCTATCGTGATGACGTCGTTAAACGGATTCGGATAAACACTGGCAGTGGTTTGCAGCGCCACTGAATCGGTTAACGGATCCAATACAGCGTTCTGCACCACCCCGCCCTGTGAATCTGTATAGTCTTCGATAACGATACCGCCATTGAATCCCCAATCTGCCGCAGCAGTGGTTGAAAAGTCGAGCAGTACCTCACCGGCCGAGTTTGGCGCCACATCGCCTATGTACACGATCTTGGTGCTGTTCATCCACGAATTCAGGTAAACGGTTCTTCCATTGATGGTGTAGGATGCCGTGTAGTCGCCCTTGTACCATCCGTTGGAACTGGAACTGCCAAAGAAACCGAAGCGGTACCTGCGCGATTTGTTGAGACCTGTTACCCTGAATTGCGACAACTGCGTATTGTCGAGCCAGTAATCAGATTTCAACACGTTATCGGGCGCCACGCCCGAATTGTTGCCCGTGCTTACGCCTGCAGTGAATTCACCGTTGAATACTTTTTCGAGTTTGAGTTTGACCGTTGTGGTTGTTCCCGATTGGTTTTTTAATCCTGCCGTGGTGAAAGGCGACATGGGCGACGCTACAAGGTTGTTCCACGGCGAAGGACCGTTCGCAACAGTCGTATTGAAGTTTACATAGATGACTGAATACGGAGTGATCGTTACCACTTTATTGCTGTAGGCCGAATAGCTGCTTCCATTGCGCGCGCGCACCCTGTACCAATATTTAACGTTGGGCGTCAGGCCGGTATTCTTGTATGAAGTAACATTACCGGCAAGTGATATGGTGACCAGCCCCGATGAGAAACTCGAATTCGTGGCCCTTTGCAGTTGGTAACCCGATGAAGCGTTTTCGTTGTTTGTTTTATCGGACCACGTCAATTGCACGCTTGTCCTGTCGACAGGTTCAACATATAAATTTTCGGGTTCCAGCAGTGTTATCGTTGGACTGTATTCCTCGATCACCACCCCGTTCAGGAAACTATAGGGTGTTGAACCGGTGCGTGTGGCAGTAACGACAATCGTTCCGTTCGATGCCGGTACGAGGCTGTTGAGGTTGGCCGTTTTCTGTGTGTTGTATCGCGCATCAAGTGTGGACGATTGCGTACCGATGGCATATCGCGTGGTGGCCACAACGCCTTCGTTCTTGCTGCCGATAAAAACGATATTGTAACGCTTTGCTGTGCTAAGGCCGCCGAAGCGTATCTGCTTGGCTGCGCCGTTATCGGCAATGCCGCTGGTGAGTACGGCATCGGGAACCACGCCGCTGTTGTTACCGCTGATGTGCCCGAGCGTAGTGGTGGTTGACCATCCTGATACTGCGGTAACCGAGAACGAGGTGGTTGCACCATTTTCATCTTTCAAATTACTGATGACACTGCCGGTCGTTCTTGTGCCGAGCCAGTTGTTCCACGGAGTGGGAGCTGTTTTACCGCTGGCCCCGAGGTTAACAAATACCGACCGGGTATTTTTGTTCGTCACAAGCACATTGATGGTTTTTGTGCTCGACATTCCCCTATTATCGGCCGCAACTATTTTTATATAATTGAAGCCCACGTCATCTGCCGATGGAGAAGCAGTGATCCGGTAACTGGTTGTTGTAACCTTTGTTAAGGTAACGAAGGCAGGTTTCAACGGAATGGATACCGTCACCACATCGCCGGCGTTATCGGTTACAGAAAATGTTTTGCTTACGGGCGTGCCTGTTTTGGCGCGCATGTCGGTAAGCGTTCCGATTACGGGCGCGGTGTTGCCGTTGTTCGGACTTACCTCATTGCTTTTCGCTGATGCGCCGGTGTTGTTGACGGCGCGAACCACGTAATAATAGGTCGTATTTGTGGCGAGCGTATTGTCGGTATAGGTTGTAGCGTTGGCCGCAGTTAGCGCGAGGAACTGGTATGGTCCGCCCTTCACCGTTCCGCGATAAACTTCAAATCCTGTTTCGTTGGCGTTCTGTGTCCAGTTGAGCCGTATGGAAGTGGCAGACAGGGAAGTGATCGTGAGGCCTGTGGCTGCTGCCGGTTTGGGCGATCCATTTGCGTTTACCACGGTGAAGTTCGGCGAATAGCCGGGTCCGCAGCCCGCCCTCACCTGGTATTTTGCCTTGTAGGTTCCAACGGGCGCATTGTAGGTTTGTGCGGAGCCGACTTTCACATTGTCGCTAACTCTTCTCCATTCATAGTTAATATAACCGGCCGGCATTTCCAGCAGTACGGTGGTACTCTTGTCGAGTGCCGGCAGCACCTTGCTTTTTGTTCCGGCTATCATTATCGGGGGAGCTTGTGTTGATGCCCCCTGTTTGATCACCGCAGGTTTCGGCGACCATTCGGACCATGCGGAATACGAATATCTTTTGAAGCGGACGCGGTACGTACCAAAAGCCTTGATCGTAATTTCGTTGCCTGTGTAGGAAATGATGGATGCACCGTTGATAATTTTATTCACCCCATTGGTACGCGATGCGATGGGGGCGTTGTCTTTCTGCCATTCGTAGGCGTAAAAGCCGGATGTGATGCCGAGTTTGGTATTGATGGCCTCGCCGGCGCAATAATCGCTCTTCTGAAAAAATATTAACGGATTGGCTTTGTGCATGTCGTTCATCGCGGCAGCAAAACCCGGTTCGCGCCAATGGTTGTACCACATGTTGTGCCCGAGGTCGGGGAAAACGGTGTACCTGATGTCGGCACCAATCTCTTTCATTCTGGTGAGTGCGTATTGGGCCTGTGCGGGGCTCGGGTCGGGATCCTTACCACCGGTGGCGAACCAAATGGGAATGTGCACGAAGGCCGTCCGGTTGCTGGTGGAACCGGCAGAAGCCGAAGGCATTATCTTGGCAATGCGCTGGGGATAGGAGGAGGCAACGCGCCATGCGCCGTAACCACCGCCTGATAAGCCTGTGACCAGTACGCGGTCAATATTGGCGCGCGCATATTTCGCGAGCGAATCGATCATGGCAAAGATGGCCGTGTAAGACGAGGCCGGTGCGCTCAGCCAAACTCCCCAGCAGTCGGTAGTTTTTACCATTTGGGGATAGATGAGGAAACCGTCGAACTCGTTATTGTCAACGCGCTGCATGAATAGCTGCCCGCCGAGCCAAAGCTGTTTTTCATTATTGTAGATGCCGCCATTGGTATTGCAGCCCGCTTCGCCTGCGCCGTGCAGGAAGAGCATGGAGGGATATTTTTTGCCGGCGCCCTCCGGGCGGCTGTAAGAGCGGGGAAATTTGATGCGGAACGCCATCCTGGCGCCGTTTACATTGATGTAATAGGCCTTGAATGAGGAATTGCTCCAGGCTGCCGATCCGAGACTTACCCCTGTAGTGGGAGTGCTCACCCATTTCTGAAGACCTGCTTTGGCCGGATTAGGGTTTTGGGCCGATCCCAGCGGTTTGGTTTTATCATAACGCACCTGCGGATCGGACGAATTAAATACGTTTTGGGCATGGAGGTACTCACTGGCAAGGCAGACAATGGCAAACAGTAAAATTCTGGTCATAATTATACGGTGAGGGTGAAATATTCAAATACCTTAATATCAGAATATTCAAAGGGTGGCCGGGAGGGCGGATGAAAAGGGTTCGTTAAGAATTGAATTGAAAAATGGTATGCAAGAGGAACATTGGAGCTACCTGTGCGGAGTTAACCACATTAAAACTACATGGATTTCCAACAGCACTTACCATGCCATAGAATATTAATCGGATTTTAATCTGCCTACTTTTTTTAAACAGCGTTTTTCCAAAGTTGAGGCATAGGGTTATCTTCGCCGCACATCATCCAAAACATAATGCAAAGAGCACCTAAAATCTTTTCAGGTACCGGTTCCCAATACCTGGCAGAGAGAATAGCGCATAAATTCGGGATCCCACTCGGCAAAATCACGATTTCCAAGTTCAGCGATGGCGAAATACAGCCTGTTTTCCAGGAAAGTATACGCGGCGACATGGTTTTTCTCATCCAAAGCACCTGCTCCCCCTCCGACAATATCATGGAGCTGCTGCTCATGATCGATGCCGCACGGCGGGCAAGCGCCAATAAAGTAGTCGCGGTGATCCCCTATTTCGGATACGCGCGGCAGGACAGGAAAGACAAACCGCGCGTTGCCATCGGTTCCAAGCTGGTGGCCAACATGCTCGAAGCCGCGGGAGCCGACAGGGTAATTACCATGGACCTTCACGCGCCTCAGATACAGGGATACTTCGACATACCCGTGGATCACCTCGACAGTTCGGCCATTTTTATCCCTTACATAGAGCAACTTCAGATAGAAAATCTTACCTTCGCCGCCCCCGACGTGGGCAGCGCCAACAGGATCCGGGAAATTGCCACCTATTTCAATGCGGAAATGGTCATTTGTGACAAGCACAGGAAACGTGCTAACGAGATAGCGAGCATGGTGGTGATCGGCGATGTTACCGACAGGGACGTAGTTCTTATAGATGATATCTGCGACACGGGCGGAACCCTCGCAAAATCGGCCGGTCTGCTGAAAGAAAAGGGAGCCAGGAGCGTACGGGCATTCTGCACGCACCCGGTGCTGAGCGGAAACGCCTACAGCAACATCGAAAACAGCGTTCTGCAAGAGCTGGTGGTTTGCGACACCATTCCGCTCAAACAGAAGATATCGAAGATAAAAGTGTTAACCGTTGCCGACCTCTTTGCCGTGGCACTGAGGAACGCCTATGAAAATAAGAGCATTACCGGGCTGTTCATACACAGCCAGTTGAGGAATAAGTGAGAAATAACAAATAAACAATAATAATGAAAACGATTACAATCGAAGGACAACTGAGGACCGAAACGGGCAAAAAGTACACCCGCCAGCTTCGCTCTCAGCAACTCGTGCCTGGTGTAATTTATGGGGGTTCTCAGGAGGTTAATTTTTACGCTCCTGTGCTGTCATTTAAAAACCTGGTTTACACTTCCGAGTTCCAATTGGCACAGCTCAACATTGATGGCAAAAGTTACCGCTGCATCCTGAAAGATGTTCAGTTGAACAAGGTAACCGATGAACTTGCCCACCTCGACTTTCTCGAGCTGGTTGAAGATAGAAAGGTGGTGGCCACCATTCCGATCAAATTCACAGGCTCATCCATCGGTGTGAAGGAAGGCGGTAAATTGGTCGCCAAGATCAAATCGCTGAAAGTGAAATGCTATCCGAAAGATCTGAGGGAAAATATCGAAGTGGACCTTACCGACCTGGAAATCAATGGAAACATCAGGGTAGAATATGTTAAGGACGACAACCTGGAGATCCTCAACTCGCCGCGTATTCCGATCGCTTCGGTGGTGATGACGCGCCAGCTCAAACAGGAAGAGGCATCTGCCGCTCCCGCTGCCGCCGCTGCGACTACTGCCGCTGCACCCGCCGGCGCGAAAAAATAATCGCCCGGATTTCAAATAACCTAATAATGCCCGGTTCCCCCGGGCTTTTTTTATCGACTAATAGCTAATTTTAAAGATGTCACGCTTTCTTATTGCAGGCCTGGGGAACATCGGACAGGAGTATGCACATACCCGTCACAATATTGGATTCGACATAGCCGATGCCCTGGTTCTTAAGCATGGCGGGATGTTTAAAACCGAAAGGCTTGCCGACGTGGCCTCCTTCCACCTCAAAGGAAGGGAAATCACCGTCATCAAGCCCGCAACGTACATGAACCTGAGCGGACGCGCCGTCCGGTACTGGATGGACAACAAAAAAGTAGAATTAGGGCAGCTCCTTGTGTTGGTCGACGACATCGCCCTGCCCCTGTCAAAGTTGAGGCTCCGCCCTTCCGGCAGCCCGGCCGGTCACAATGGCCTCAAAAGCATCCAGGAAATGCTGAACACCGCCGACTACCCCAAACTGAGGTTCGGCGTTGGCAATGATTATCCCAAGGGGATGCAGGTGGAATTTGTGCTGGGAAGGTGGACCAATGAAGAGCTTCCGCTGGTCCGGCTGAAGGTGGAAAAGGCTGTCGAAGTGATTGAAAACTTTATATTTACAGGCATCGAACGAACCATGACGGAGGTCAATAAAAAAGAATTTATAGTATGAAGTATTGAATTGAATCTTTATTTTCGCAATATTATCGCTGACGTTGATAATATTTTGATATTCAGTAGTCCTATACCTCGATCCCTGCCTTTCCAGCTTATGAAAACCGAAAGCAATTAACTAAGTGTAAACCCCTTATTGAATATGAAAATATTCTGTGTTGGCCGGAATTATGTGGCTCACGCCAATGAGCTTGGAAATGCAGTGCCCGACGAGCCTGTGATTTTCATGAAACCAAAAAGTGCTTTGTTACAGGCACATACGCCTTTTTATTATCCAGAGTTTACCAATGAATTGCATCACGAGTGTGAACTGGTACTGCGTATCTCGAAGAACGGTAAGTACATACAGGAAAGATTCGCCAGCAAATATTACGACGCTATCACGGCGGGAATCGATTTTACTGCTCGCGATATTCAGAATGAATTGAAAGAAAAAGGTTTACCGTGGGAGAAAGCAAAAGCATGGGACAACTCGGCGGTGATAGGCAAGTGGATACCACTGCAAAATATAAAGAATAAAAAAGACATCAATTTCTGCCTTTATAAAAACAAGGAGCTGGTGCAGCAGGGAAATTCAGGATTGATGATCAACAGCTTCGATAAAGTTGTGGCTTATATCTCAAATTATTTTTCCGTGAACATCGGCGACCTGATTTTCACCGGAACCCCCGAAGGTGTTGGCGAATGTGTTGTGGGAGATAGCCTCGAGATCTTTGTCGAAGATGAAAGCGTCGGCAACGTCGAAATAAAATAGTTTTTCTGCTTACCTCACATAATGGAAACCTCGATCTTACTCAGCGCATACCGCCTGATGTGCCAGGCGAATGCAATGGCCGCAACCTATGAGGCCAACAAAAACATTTGCAAATACGTTCATTCCACTTCGCGCGGACATGAAGCGATCCAACTGGCAACAGCTTTTCACCTCCTCCCCTGCGATTTCGTGAGCCCTTATTACCGTGACGAATCCATGTTGCTGGGGCTGGGCTTCACACCGTACCAGTTGATGCTTCAACTGCTTGCTAAAAAAGATGATGCCTTTTCCGGCGGACGCGAATACTATTCACATCCCTCTTCAAAAAACAGCCATAAGCCTCGCATCATCCACCAGAGCAGCGCAACCGGAATGCAGGCGATACCGGCCACCGGAATCGCACAGGGCATCCAGTATCTCGAACGCATCAACTCCCCTCTCCTTAAAAAAGGACCATCCGGAGAATTGCCCGTAGTGGTATGCTCACTTGGCGACGCAAGCGTTACCGAAGGCGAAGTGAGCGAGGCATTGCAGTTTGCGGCACTTAAAAAAGTGCCTGTGATCTATCTCGTACAGGATAATGAATGGGGCATCAGCGTAACGTCAAAAGAATCACGCATCAACGATATATTTTCATTTTCTGAAGGCTTTGCGGGCATCTCACGGTTACGCCTACACGGAGATGATTTTGATAAGAGCTGGACAACGATGGGAGAGGTGATCAGGCACGTCAGAAAAAATCGCGCGCCTTATATTGTGCAGGCTCGTGTGCCGCTTCTCGGCCATCACACCAGTGGCGTTAGAAAAGAATTTTATCGTACAAAACACGAACTTGAATTGGACGCCGCCAGCGATCCATTACCGCAGTTGAAAAAATGTTTACTCGACGCCGGCGTTTCCGAAAAGGATTTGAAAAAAATTGAAGAAGAAGAATCAGCGAACATCCAATTGGATTTTTCAAGAGCAATGGAAGCCGGTGAACCGGATCCGGCTTCGGTGATGGAACACATCTTTGCGCCGACCGCGGTAACCGCGGAAGCCGGGCAAAGATCTCCGGCAGGCAAACAGAAAGTGCTGATGGTGGACGCTGCACTTTATGCCATCCGCGAAATCATGGAAGATTTTCCGGAAGCAATACTCTTCGGCCAGGACGTTGGCAAAAGACTTGGCGGCGTATTTCGTGAAGCGGCAACACTCGCCGATCAGTTTGGCGACCATCGCGTTTTCAATACAGCCATACAGGAAGCATATATCATCGGTTCAACAAACGGACTTTCAGCAGCCGGCGTAAAACCCATCGTTGAAATACAGTTTGCAGATTATTTGTACCCGGGCATCAACCAGCTCGCAACAGAAATTGCAAAATCATGTTACCTCACCTGCGGCAAATACCCGGTGCAAACATTGATAAGAGTGCCGACCGGTGCGTACGGTGGCGGCGGACCTTACCACAGCGCAAGTATAGAAAGCACGTTGCTTAGCATCAAAGGAATTAAAGTGGTGTACCCGGGAAATGCTGCCGACATGAAAGGATTGATGAAGGCCGCATTTCTGGATCCGAATCCTGTTGTAATGCTCGAACACAAAGGGCTATATTGGAGCCGCCTGCCGGGCACAGAAGATGCGAAGAGCATCGAACCGTCGAGAGATTATGCCATACCGCTTGGCAAGGCAAATATCGTTCAGCATACAACCACCGAAATGAACAACAACGGTTCCACCTGCGTTGTTGTTACTTACGGCATGGGCATATACTGGGCAAAAGCAGCATCAAAAAAGTTCGAGGGACGCGTCGAGATCATTGATCTGCGCACACTGTTTCCTCTCGACGAGGACCTCGTGTTCAGTTCTGTGAAGGAACATGGCAAATGCCTCGTGCTGACCGAAGAGCAACAAAATAATTCTTTTGCAGAGGCGCTTGCGTGGCGAATTTCAAAATCCTGCTTCAACTGGCTCGAAGTACCCGTCGAAGTACTTGGCGCCGCCAACGTGCCCGCTGTTCCCATGAACATCTATCTTGAAAAGGCCGTGCTGCCCGATGAAAATAAAGTTGCCGCTGTTTTAGACCGGCTTCTTTCCGCATAAAAAACAAAAGCCATTTCATTAGCGAAATGGCTTTTGGAAAATTATAAGCAGAATACCTAAAGCTTCTTCAACACAATTGTAGAAACGCCCAGGTCGCCATATGGAGGATCTGCAACATGGTTCAGCTTCAGCGTGAAGCTCGATGTGCATGGATCGGCTTCTGATCCCTCAACACCGGTGGCAACAACATGAAGCCCGCCGTAGTCGCCATACATGATGGAAGCCACAGTAATGCTATTGTCCTGCGGATGCACTTCAAAAATAATTGGCTGGGCGTTATCCGCGGCATACTTGAATGAGAAGGTGGTATCGTTAATCTTTGTTACGGGGATAGCCGTGCCGGCCTCATAGTCTGCCCATTCATCCAGCACAACTTCATAATCACCTTCGGTGTAAAGAGCAGCATCATAAAGACACGGAGCAGCGAACCTGAGCGAAGTGCTGATACCCGGCAAAGTTGCGATACCGGGTGCGTAGGTTACGCCTCCTGCAGGAAATGCCGGATACCGGGTACCATCTGCCATGATCATATCGGCGCCCACTTCGAAGGCATCGCCCAGTCCTATCGCCTCACCAAACAGGTCTATCAAATCCTGCCCTGTTACAGAAATGGTGGTAGGAAACGTCGTCAGATTTGCCTGGAGCGTTTTAGGATTTGATTTGTCGCCGTTCCTGACAACGACAACATCCATCGACGCCGGCTGTAAGCCGTGTTTAAAATAAACATCCACATCGAAGGTAGCGTTGAAAGTAGCCGGAGCATCTCCCGGGATCTTCAGTTCACCATCCGTCAGTGTGATGTTGGGAAGCGGCACTTCCACGAGGTCGGGCACTTTTGGATTATCGCTTTTACGGCACCCGGCAATTACCAGGGCAGCGACGATAAAAGAATATATTACTGAGTATTTCATCATTATTTTTTTAAATGTTAGTTAGGGCAACCAGAACGGCTTGAATGTCTGCGGGTCTTTCTGATCGGGCGCATTAGGATTTGTTTCGAGTTCATCGTCCACCCACGGCAATGTGTATGGATATGTTCTGCTCAACAATACAGGTACCGCCTTCTGCGTATCCTGGAACGGATCGCCGTTTGCAGGCGGTTGTATAAATCCACCGGGCGCCATCGACGTGTTAGAAGGATCCCACATAATCGGGTAACCTGTTCTCCTGTAATCCGAATATGCATCCACCGCGCTGCCGAAACTTTGTATCCATTTCTGCGTCATGATCACCTGCATTTTCTTAGCGGCAGTGCCCCCGTCAAATTCTGCAAGTACCTTGTCGATGTATGTCTGTACTTCCGGAGTGGGCGTTGCACCGTCAACGAGAGCCGGTACAGTTTGGTTAAGGCTTGCATACCCTACCACTGCATCCACCATTCTGAACGATTCCAGCACGGCTTTCTCAAGCACAGCGCGTGCATCACCGGCAACGAGACCCGCCTGGATCAGCTCGGCCTCGAGGTAAAGTCTGTCGGCGTAGGTGATAAACCTGTAAGGTGCCGCACCGGTTCCGCTCTGACCGTCTACACCGGTGGTATTAACGGGTCCGCCACCTTCTCCATCATCAAATCGTCCGCCCGCCGGATATACTCCCAGGGTGGTCAGGGTGTTCTGGTTATTCCTGTCCCTGTCGGGTCCAACCGAACCAAAATAGATGGTCGCAAACGCCCCGTCTCTGTATTCAGTTTGGTTTTCGGGTGGCTCATCCGCCCGCAACTGGTTATAGAAATAATAGGGAACTCTTGGATCAGGATTACCGTTATTGATCAGTGTGTTCCGGCCCTTCAATATTTCATAGAACCAGGGGCTGATGTGATTGCTTCTTTGCGTAGCGAAGTATTCTCCGTAAGCAGGGTTCCTGTCGTCGGTGGCACCGAGGGTACCATAAGGCAGCAGGAAGCTTTCACTTGTTGATGCAATCAAATTTTCGGGAGCGCCCAGCAAAGCGTTCACTTCTGTACCCACATTGATCACGAGGCGCGTCTGCGTGTATAATTTCAGCTTGATAGTGTTGGCCGCCTTCATCCACAGCTCGATGTCGCCGCCATAAATCACATCGTCATCTCCGGGTTGCAGCGGGCCGCCATCTGCACTTCCCAGATCGGCCAATGCTTCGTCTAGCATAACGAGCAACTGCGGGTAGATTTCAGCGTCGTCGTCGAATTTCGGATAGATGATAGAGTTTTCCGGATCATCCAGTTTATTCGCTTCAGAAAATGGAACGTCGCCGAACGCATCAACCAATTGGCTGAATGTGTATGCTTTCAGGACTTTGGCAATTCCCCTGTAGTACAAATTATTGTCTTCTGTCGATTTCTTAATGATCTCGTCCAGGTTTTGAAGGATACCATGCAGGGGTTCGCTCGCTCCCGGAGGGGGGCTCGACGAATAAAATTTGGGCCATGCAAGGCTCGTGAAAAATTCATTGCCCTGCGCACCATACTGGTCCGCTTCTTCGCGTGTTGTGATGCGGTGCACATATACTTCGAGGATTTGCGACAAGCCGCCGTTATCGCCACTACCCATTGCCAACGCATCGCCAAGCGTTCTCTCAGCAGTTGGCAGCAACAGGTCGATCGGCGCATCAGTCGGATTGTTAGGGTCCGTATTGATATCGAGAAAGTCCTTTTTGCACGACGACAGTATCACTATCATCGCCAGTGGAATTATATATTTCAGTTTACTAATCATATCAATTTGAATTATGTCGTTGCTTAAAATGTTACCGCCAGGTTGATACCATACCTCTTCGTTGTCGGAGCAGCCGAGAGTTCAATACCCTGTGTGGATGTTGAACCGAAGCTGTTCACCTCAGGATCGAAATTGGTGTACTTCGGCATATTCGGTGCGAGGTACCACAGGTTGCGGCCTGTGAAGCTCAGCGTAACACTGCCTATGGGTAATTTGCTGAATAAAGATTTCGGGAACTCATAACCCAAAGTCACCTCTCTCAGCCTGTATACCGTTGCATCGTACACGCTCCATTCGGCAGGAGTATTGATCGCGAATGTTGCGCCGACTGTCGGATTCGGCGAGAACCACGGGTCGTTGCCCGTAATTCTTGTTTGGTTAGGAATCGTTTTGCCACCCACAAGAATCGGTTCGCGTGTATTGGGATCTCCGTAAACACCGGGAATGATCACTCCGAATTCGCGGTTTTCGGTATCCCTGGTAACACCTCTTCCTAGCAAACTTTGAACGGTTACGGTATAGATGTCGCCCCCTCTTGTCATGTCAAACAGGGCGCTTAAAATAAATCCTTTGTAAGTAAACGTATTCGTCACGCCCATTTTGAAGTCAGGATTGGGATCTCCAACTTCCGACTCAGAAAGAGACTGTATCATTCCACCGGTAGCAGGATTGATCAGCAGGTTACCTTCAGCATCTCTGACAGAAGTAAGTCCCCTTAGGTATCCAAAAGGCTTTCCGGGTTCGAGATAAGGCGAAATTTCGTCTGTTATATTATCCAGCGGAATTCGGTCGACGCCACTTGTAAGCGATTCAACAGTGTTGATGTTCTTGGTAAACACGCCGCGAATTTCCCAGCTAAAAGATTGTGTTCTTACCGGCCTTACAGCAAGGTCGATTTCGATACCCTTGTTCAGTATCTCCCCGAAATTCAGCACCCTGAAATTATAACCGCTCGACGCAGGTACCGCGATCGCAGCGATCTGGTTGGTGGATTGCCTCCGGTAAACGGTAAGATCCAGTTCAACCATTCTTCTAAGGAAGCTTAACTGCGTACCGATTTCAATTTCCTGCGTGAATTCCGGTTTCAGTTCGGGATTGTTGAATGTTTGGTCGCGTGTTACAGTGGATACGCCCCTGAAATTCGGGTTCACTGCAAAGATGTTCTGCAACTGGTAAGGTTCAGCATCCCTTCCCACTTTGGCCCAGCCGGCCCTGATCTTTCCAAAGTCGAACACCCCGCCCTGAAGGCCCAGCGCATCCGAGAATACGAACGATCCCGACACCGAGGGATAAAAGTAACTGCGGTTATCCTGCGGGAGTGTCGACGACCAGTCGTTACGTCCGGTGACATTCAGGAACAGGTAATCCCTGAATCCAACCGTAACATCGGCGAACACACCGAGTATCCTTCTCCTTTCATAATAGTCGAAAGCGAACGATTGAAAGGCCGTATTCTTCAATGTATGAATACCTTTCACGATAAACTTGTTGCCTTCTTCCGTATCGTTTGTAGTTGTTCTCTGGTTGAAGTTGTGTCCCACTATCGCCTTTAACGAGAAGTTCTCATTGATATCGGGAGTCAGTGTGACCAGGAAGTTCGATTCAATTTCCTGCTTGCGATAGTTGTCGAGTATCAGGCGGCCCAGGCCTTGCGCGGCCCTTGAGCCCACTTCGGTAATCTCCCTCCTGTTAAGCGAACTCACGTTCGAACCGAGTGAATAATCCAGCCTGATCCAGTTATTAATGTTATAATCGAAGTGGATGCCCGCAATAAACCTTTCTTCAAAGGTTCTCGCAACATTATACTTCGATGACCACCTGGGATTATCGAACTGGTTACCGCCATTGGGCGTCAGGCTCAGTCCGTTTTCATCTTCAAAGGGCAGGTTCAGGTCCCAGTTACGGGCCAGAAACAATGACCTTGCGAACTGCGATGCTGCACCGTCAACCTGGTTCTCACCAAAGTAACCGCCTTGCTGCACCGACCGTGCGTAGCTGAAGTTACCTCTTACGGTGAGGCCGTTGTTGAGTTTGGTTTGTGCTCCCAAACCGATGTTCGATCTCTTGTAAGATGAATTGTCTACATAACCCGTGTGGCTAAGATTTGAAATTGTCGCCGCCACCGAGCTTTTTGAATCACCACCCTGTACGCCAATGGAATTTTCATATACCATTCCGGTTCTGAACAGATCCTTTACGTTATCGGGATAGGCCCGGTAAGGGATGTTGTCGCCGGGAAACATATCGGGATACGCGTTCTTATAATCCGGCCACACGGGGATCGAATCAAGGTCCCTGAAAGCAGGTCCCCACGAACCGTTCGAGTTGGAATAGCTGAACTGTGAGCCGGCACCATAAAGATTTTGAAAGTCAGGAAGGTTTGCGACTTTCTCAAAAGAAACCGAGCTTTTCGCCGTTACCTCGAGACCTTTCTTTCCTCTAAGGGCGCTTCCTGATTTTGTTGTTATGATCAGCACGCCATTTGAGCCCCTGGAACCATAAATAGCTGCTGCAGACGAGCCCTTCAAAACGTTCATCGTAGCGATGTCGTTGGGATCGAGATTGGCAATGCCGCTTGAATATGCGGCACCTCCGGTGGTTTGGTTGCTGGTGGTGATCTGGTCGTTACTGTAAGGAATACCGTCCACAATGATCAGTGGCTGGCTGTTTCCATAAAATGAGTTGTTTCCACGGATTTGAATGCGGGTTGCGGCGCCCGGGGTACCCTGCGATGTCCTGATATCGACCCCCGCCACTTTGCCCTGCAGCCCTTTGAGCATGTCGGGCTCAGATTTCTGCACGAGCACATCCGGATCAACTTTACTGACCGAATAGCCAAGGGCCTTTTCGGTTCTGCGAATGCCGAGTGCCGTTACCACCACTTCCTGCAGGTTGGATTCGCCTATGAGGATCACCGGTATCGTGGTTTGTTCGCCAACGGTTACTTCCTGTGTTTGGAAGCTCGCCGCGGTGATCACGAGCGTGGCGCCTCTTGCCGCCGAAATCGAGAAATTACCGTTCTGGTCGGCAGAAACCGCATCGGTCGTACCCTTCACCGTTACCGTTGCAAAGGGAACGGGCTCACCCTGGACATTTTTCACCTGCCCGGTTAACCTTACGGCTTGCGACCATGCGGCTACCGATAATAGTAGCGACAGGGCCATTAAGCAATAGATTTTTTTCATACTGTCTCTTGATTTTAGTTTTTACGTAATTACCACTATTCATACATGCATAAAGCGGAACGGGCAGCCGCGCGAAGGGCTATGCCCGAGCCGCAAGCAATTGTCAGCATCGTTTCTAATGGCAAGGGGTTGATAGTGAAGGCCCGGGGTTGGGGGCAATATATGGCTACGTGTTCAGAACAAACATTCGTAAGCACAGATAGCAACTGGGATACTTGGCTTCCTAACATACAATTACATTATGATGAACGGGTTACGTTCTATTATGAAAATTGATGCTGAAAATTAAAGTTGCAATCGGTTGAAGCGCCGAAGGCTTGAAGAATCCTGGAAGTGCCGATTGGATAGTTCCTGTTTGCTGGTCTGCACATACCCTCGTTAAAGCTGGTTGACCAGGCCAGCCGCGAAAGCATTTTTCTCATGTACTGAACTTTTACTAAAGACGCCGTAAATATAGGAAGAATTTACTTTCACCAAAATTTCGTTAAAATTTGATGATCGGTAAATGTCCTTTTCGACAGA
>CBIGXK010000013.1:0-24499 GCA_966193805.1 uncultured bacterium
CAACAATGGCCGTTTCGATCTGCAGGCGTTGCCTGCAGCAGCGCAGTTGTCGCCGGTGTTCGGCATTGCCGCCGATGATCTTGATGGAGATGGCAAGACGGATATTTGGCTGGGTGGAAACTTTTATGCGCTAAAACCGCAGGCTGGCAGGTACAATGCCAGCAAAGGCGTTTTATTGAAAGGCCTCGGCAACCAGGCGTTCGCCGCAGTTCCTGCAAAAGCTTCCGGTATCAGTGTAGAAGGTGAGGTGCGGGATGCAGGTATCATTCATTCAAAACAATCAAAATATTTGATCGTTGGAAGAAACAACAAAAGTGTTCTTCTCTTCGAAAAGAAAAAATAAGGACGACGCATAATTAAAAAAGCCCTTGATTGCTCAAGGGCTTTTATTATGCGTTCAGGGATAATATACCAGCTTGCTATTCCGGACCACCTGCCCACCAAACTTTAGTGGTGTAGTCGTTAGCGCTTGCTCCCGATGCGAAGTTCGGATTACCGGCCACTTCGGCATTCGGATATTTAAGCTTCTGAGGAATAGTACCACCAGTTACGTTACCCGGGTAATTTGTCGGAGTCAACGCAGGGAACCCTGTTCTTCTCCAATCCGACCATGCTTCCCACCAGTTAAGGAAGTGGTTCACCCACATTTGATCATAGATCATTTCCAAAGCGGGCTTGGTAACGCCGTAAGGAAATGTGGTGAGATACGATGTAACCGCACCGTCTGAAACTGTGAAAGAAGCGTCATAGATGGGATACATCTGCATCGATGCCTTTACGCCGGCTTCATAGTGCGCTTTCGCACCTGCAGGGCTTAATCCACCGATACTTCTTTCAGAAGCTTCTGCAAGCAGCAGTTCCACTTCACCATAGTTCATGAGCATGTAGGGTTCTGCCCTGTCCAGCAAAAGAACGTTGATCTTGGAATAAACGGCATTCTGGTCAAGCGGGCTGATGCCTTCGATAGCTTCGAGCATATCCTGGTCCTTACCATTTGGCATACCTTTTTGAAGAAGCGGATCGGTAACGATCGGATCCCATGAATCCGGGCTCCAGTTGCCGATTCCTCCTGTGAGGATCATGAGCCTCGGATCGTCGTCTGCTGTTGAACCTGTGTTCGGTCCTTTGAGCCAGTCGATCAGGGTGTTACTCATGAATGTCGGCTGTCCGCCGTCACCAGGAATAAAGGCACGTGAAATACCGTTTTGGTTTATCCATAATGAGGGCGCTTCTGCCATTGGAACGATAACATTATCGTCGTTGCTGGTAAACACGCCACCCGCTACGGCCTTGCCAACATATGTGTTGGCCAGGTCGGGCGCAACGTTAGAAACGCGCATCGCTAATCTCAGCATAAGAGAGAAGCCCCATCTTTTCCATTTAGCCACATCACCGTTGTAGTAAAGATCTGCTGCTTCAAAGCCATCGGCAGGATCGGGAGCACCTAATCCTGCGGTTGCTTCATCAAGTTCCTTCAGCAGGTCGGTGTAGATGTCCTTTTGCTTGTCGTAATGCGGGAAGAAGATACCTTCTCCGGCTTTCATTGTTTCAAAGTAGGGAACACTGCCATAGTAGTCGGTCACGCGGTGAAAAAGAAATGCTCTCAGAATCCTTGCGGCCTGTACCAGGTTGTTGTTCTTGCCTTCGGCAAATCCACCGGGGCCTGTTTGCTTGAGTATTTCGCCGATGTTTTTCAACTGGTCGCCGTAAATAAACTCGAAAGGCGCGCTGGAGGTTTCGAAATTGTCGGTGTATTTATCGCCGGGCCCGATACCGCCACCGGCATTTGCCAGGTGCTGTATGGCATACGAGCACATTCCGATGTTTGTTCTCCAGTCGATGTAACGGTTATCACCGTTCGACCCGCCAGACGCGGCACCCAACTGCGCGGAAGTAAACAGGAAGTTGAGATCGATCGTGCTGAGTGCCTGCGGATCGATATTCAGGTCCGTCAGTTCATCTCTGTTACAGGATGTTGTAACAAGAACTGAGCTGACCGCGGTGCAAAAAATTATTTTACGTAAATATTTCATACTTGTTACTATTAATGGTTAGAAGGTCGCGCGAAGGTTGAAGCCAAACGTGCGTGTTGCCGGGAAACCAAAATAATCGAGACCCTGTGAGTTAGAGCTGGTATAGCTCGACTCGGGATCGATATTGTCGGCATTCTTGTAAATTATTGCCAGGTTACGGGCAACGAACGAAACCATCAGGTTTTGAATAGGCGTTTTACTCAGCAGTTTCTTCGGAAGCATATAACCGAGTGTTAACTGCCTGAGCTTAACGAAAGACGCATCGTAGATAAACCTTTCGGAGGCTCTTTCGCCCAGTTGGCTCCAGTAGTTCTGTGCTTCACCGGGTGCAAGTTGCTTAGAGAAGGGTTTATATACGGGATCGCCGTTTCCATCCACTCCATCCTGTATTACGCCGGTTACGCTTAATGGCGCCTCGCCTTCACGTCCCAGCAAACTTTGTTGGGTAAATCCTGCCTGTGTCATTCTTACGTTTGTACCGGAATAAATATCACCGCCTGATTTAAAGTCGATCAGGAAGGTCAGGTTCAAATTTTTCCAGGTAAACGAGTTGTTTAAACCACCGGTGAAATCAGGAACACCTTTACCTATGATCTGGTATGAATTGTCTGTAAGCGGAGTGCCGTGTTCGTCATAAACCAACAGGCCGGTTGCCGGATCGCGCAGTTGTGTCTGACCGGTGATCATGCCATATGGATAGCCAACGATGTGTTTGATGAACACAGTTCTTGTTCTCGGTTCTTCTCCAACAACTTCTGTTTGCCCTTCGATCAGCGAAATCACCTTGCTGGTGTTCTTTGAAAAGTTCAGCGAGATATCCCATGTAATGGGACCCTTGATCGGCGTACCGGTTATCAGGGCTTCAATACCCTTATTGGTGATTTTACCGAGGTTCACGCTTGTTGTCGTAAATCCGGAAGCCCTTGAGATGTTGGCATTCAGGATATCATCGGTTGTCTTTTGGTCATAGTAGGCCACATCGAAGCCCAACCTGTTATTGAAGAACCGTATATCCAAACCGAATTCAAGTTCGGTAGAAGTAAACGGCACCAGGTCGCGGTTGGGATAGTTTCCACCGGATGTAAATCCTCCCAGCGGCCTGTTCAGGTGCGTGTTACCTGCCGAATAAGTGAGAGTGGTCTGATAGGCTCCCACCGATTGCGTGTTACCCACCTGTGCCCACGTTGCCCTCAGTTTACCGAAGCTAAGCCACGACGGCAGAGAGCTAATGGCATCAGAAAATACAAAGCTACCTCCAATGGAAGGATAAAGAATGCTGTTATTTTCCGGGTTCAATGTGGAGAACCAGTCTTCCCTTGCTGTCGCTGTTATGAACAGGTAATTGTTATAGGAAACTTCAGCAGATCCGTATAACGAGTTAATACCCATTTTTCCATATCCATAGCCATAGTTCTTGGCGTTGGCATTGGTGATGGCAGGGAACAACGGTGTATTAAATCCGGTTCCATCTGCAGAAATGAACTCGCTTGTGCTGCGCATCCTGTTTCCACCAACAAAAGCGTTTACACCAATCTTACCGAAGGTTTTGTCGAAGCCGAGCATGTAAGAAAGGTTAACCTCACGTTTGCGGTTTTCATTTTCACTCATACTGCCGGGGCGGTTATGACCTGTACCCTGGGGAGTTAATCTTGTTCCCCTTAAAGTGTACCAGTCCATACCTGCCTGTCCCTGGAGGTAAAGGAAGTCGGTGATGTCATACCTTAATGTTCCGTTGGCAATTACCCTGTCGCGAACGTCCGAATTGATCTGCTGGTAAGCTGCCCAATAAGGATTTTGCGTCCAGAGGTCGGTAGATACCTGGAACTCTTCTCCCGGTGGCTTTCCGTCGAAAATTGTAATGCCTTGCGCCTGTTGTTGTTCGATCGAAGGCACGGCACCCGGTTTGTTGGGATCGCCAAGCATATTACGAACGTCAACATCGTTTGGAAGATAGTAGAGCGCCAGAATTCCGTTTCCTGGTGAATCGGATACATTCGGCCTGTTTTTCACTTTCTCGTTAGAATACAGTATGTTGGAAGTGAACGTAAGTTTCTTCGCAAATTTTGCACTCGTAGCAAGAGAAAGGTTTATCCTGTCAAAGCCGGAGTTGGGAACAACACCGTCGTTGCTCATATTAGAAGCAGAAAACCTGAAGTTCTGTGTTTCACTGCCGCCTGTAAGCGCGAGGGTGTTGGTGAAGGTGGTACCTGTTTGGTAAAACCGATCCCAGTTATCGCCTGTGTACGCGTACGGCCTGCTTATACCGTCCCATTGTACGGCTGTGGCTGTGCTTCCGCCGAATTTCGGTCCCCATCCGTTCTTTCCCCATCCATTGTTCCAGTGCTGCTCAATGGTTTGAGGAGCGGTGGCCACTGATGTTTCGATATCAGCTCCTACGTAACCGCCATTACCATGGGTATGCTGGAAGTCGGTGAGGTTGTTTATTTTTTCAAAAACATAGTTGGAGTTAAATTCAATACCGATGCCTTTCCTTCCTGTTCCTTTCTTGGTAGTGATCAGAATAACGCCGTTCGCGGCCCTGGATCCATAAAGGGCTGCGGCGCTGGCGCCTTTCAGCACAGTAATAGATTCAACGTCGTCGGGGTTGATACTGCTCATACCATCTCCCTGGTCGGCACCGCCCCATACACCGGCCTGGCCGAAGTTGGAGTTATCGATGGGCACACCGTCAACCACATACAGCGGCTGGTTGGTGGTGGATCCAAGTGATTTTGCACCGCGGATAACCACACGGGATGATGCACCCGGTCCTGTCGCAATTTTTGATACGTTCACACCGGCCACCCTTCCTTCGAGTGCAGCGGCGGTGCTTATTTCCCTCGCCTGGGTGAAGTTTTCGCCACCCACCTGGGTTGCCGAAAATTGAAGTGCCCGTTCGCTCCTTTCAATACCGAGGGCCGTTACCACAACGCTCTCCAGTTCGCTGGAGCCTTCCTGCAGGGTAACCTCTATTGATGAACGGCCGGTAATGTCCACTTCCTGGGTGGTAAACCCGATGCTGGAAAATACAAGCGTGTTTGACCCTTCTGGAACGCTGAGATTAAACTGGCCATCAGCGTTGGAACTTGTTCCCACTGACGTGCCTTTTACAATGACGTTGACGCCTGGCATTCGCGTGCCGTTGGCGTCGGCAACTGTTCCGGACACGGTTCGTTTCTGCGCATAAGCTGCGGGGATACCCGCAACAAGTAATAGCATGAAAACTAATACTACGTGTAGTTTGTTCATAATTGTTTACTTGGTTGTTAATTATTTGGTTTTGGCAATCAATAACCGATGTCTCTGGCACCGGCTGTTGCAATGTTCATTTGACGGAATTGTTACATAGAAGATATAAGTGTTTGTTTTGGTTCGAGAATGAAAAGTCGGATTGCCACAAACTGCAGCGGTTCATTGCGCTGTGCCCGTTTGCAAAGTGCCTGCTATGCAGCCCAATTTCATGTGCCCGTGAGGGTTACATGCTTTTTTCGTGGAAAGCGATGGGAGGAGACATGATTGAAGAAAAGCAGTTGGACAAACAAAGGTTGTTTTCTCATAAAGCAATTTTGATGATCGTAATAGGTGTTTGGCTCTTCTAAAGTATACCAGATTTTAACAAAAAACCGATGATTTTTTAACAATTGTTTGTATTTTTTATCTCGATTTCAATGATATGCGTGCTTTTTTAGCACATGGTTGACATAGAATATGCTTTTTTTGATCAGCGGCCAGCCTGTGCCATCGTGTTTTTGATTTTCATTTTTCCATAGATACCACTGATGTCGTTTTCGAAAAGCGTGTATTCATCGTTATAAAATTTTATGAAGTCGGGAACAGATGTGTGCCCGGGATAAGGAGCGTAAAAATGAGTGGGACTGCGCATGTCGTTTCGCCACACGAGCACATAGCACAGTTCCATGTCGGAATCGCGCATCACTTTGAGCAGCGTTTCGTTCCACCACGTGGGATTAGGTATGGATTCCAGGCCGGTTTCGGTAAAGGCAGCCAGCTTCCCTGTTTTTTTGGCGAAGTCTGATACAATTTTCAGCTTCAATGCTGCCTTTTCCAGTGCATAGCCGTCCCGGCCCATGTCGCCATAATTATCCATGCCCACCATATCTACCCATTCATTTCCGGGGTAGCGCTCAAGGTATTTTTCTTCTGTAAGGAAGCGATTGTCTGGCGAAAATGCATAAAGAAACTGGTGTACGTTAAGGCTGTCACGGAGGTAGCCAACGGTAAATTTCCACAGCGAGGTGAACTCTTCTGTGGTGCAATGCGACCTGCCCCACCAGAACCAGTCGCCGTCAAATTCATGAAAGGGGCGGAAGATCATGGGCACCAGTTTGCCATCGGCGCCCCGCACCGAAAGCGCCCAATCGGCGATACCTTTTAATATATTCCTGTATTTGTCATGAGCCTCTCCGCCGGGAATCAAATAGCGAACAGCAGGCAGCGATACTGAATCCTTCCAGTAAAACCCGCCGGCCGATACGGGATTCGGGAAATGCCACGCCACGGTGATTACGCCGCCGCGGTCGTACGCCTCTTCCACGATTTTTTTCACGTGTGCCTTGTAAGCGTCCGTTTGGTCTTTCGATCCGCCGGTGAAGCCGCTTAGGTCGATCCCTATCACGCCAGGATGGGAGCCTGTCACCGACTTAACATCCGACCTGTTCGCGTCGCCGTGCCAACCGTGCCCGTATTCTGTTGCATGCTGGTGCCCGAAAAGAGTATGATTTTTGGCAAGCTTGTGCAGATTGTGAAACAGGTTCCTGGTTTCATCAGTAGCCTGCTTGTCGATAGGTTCGAACTGCTGCGCCGATCCGTAAAGGGCAATAAATAGTAAACAGATGAAGGCGGTCAGCTTTCTCATGGCATGTCACATTGTTGGCGGTAAGTAATTTAGATAAATTCCCGCACATAAATGACCGGCATGAAAAAAAATCAGTTTGCCTCTACGTATTTTTTGAAGTTATCGAGAATTGCCTGCCAGCCTCCTCTTTGCATCTCTACCGGATGTGTGTTTTCGGCGTCGAACGTTTCCACCACTTTGGTTTCATCACCACTGGTTTCGAAGTCAACCTCTACCTTTCTGCCGTCACCCATCGTGTAAGCAATGCGGTTATGTTCTTTCACTTCGTCGTACACGCCGCCAAAATCAAAGCCCATGCTGCCGTCGCGGGCTTCCATCCTTGAAAGGAATTTGCCGCCTTCCCGCAGATCGTTTTCTGCACGGGGCGTATGCCAATCGTCTGATGCGTTGCTCCATTTCGTGATGTGTTCAGGCTTCGACCAGTATTCCCATACTTTTTGTACCGGCGCCTTAATGCTATTCTGAACGGTGATCCTCGTGTTGCTTCCTGTTTCCATTGTTTACTTTTTTGAGTTAAAAATGTAATGCAAAATAACCCGGTCAGGTGAGATGGCACATGGCCGATTACGACAAATAGAGGACGTTTTGCGGCAGCTAATGTGGTAGCCGGTCCTTTATTCGCCCATACGTCCATGTGCCGGCAATGGCGCTGAGCAATGTAACGATCACCACGGTGCTGCCACTGCCTATTTGCGAGTATAACGGACCCGGACAAGCGCCGGTGATGGCCCATCCAAAACCAAACAACAGTCCGCCGTAAATAAATCCCCAATTAAATTTTTTGGGGATAATGACGATGCTGTCTTTATCGATCGTCTTAATATTAAACCGCTTTATCAGTTGGATGGAGATCATTCCCGTAACAACTGCCGATCCAATGATGCCGTACATGTGGAAGCTTTGAAATCGAAACATCTCCTGTATGCGGAACCACGACACCACTTCTCCTTTAATAATAAAGATCCCGAAAATGATTCCTGCCACTAAAAACCTCGCGTTCTTCATAATTGTAAAATATAGGGTAGAACAAAATTGGAGATGAGCAATCCCCCGGCGAAGAAGCTGCATGTGGCCACCAACGACGGCCATTGCAGGTTGGAAAGGCCCATGATGGAATGACCGGAGGTACATCCATCAGCATACCGTGTTCCGAAGCCCACGAGAAATCCACCCCCTACGGTCATGATGATCCCTTTGAGCGTGAATAACGATTGCCAACTGATGACCTCTTTCGGTACCAGTTGCGAGCTATCCGCGATGCCATACTGCCTTAACTCGTTGAGGAGCGCAGGATTGATATGGATGTCGTGACTGGAGAGCCAGTTCCAGGCTATGAAACCGCCAACAAGGATGCCGCCAACAAAGAAGAGGCTCCATGCTTCCTCTCGCCAGTTATATCTAAAAAAAGAAATATTACCGGGGAAGCATGCTGCGCAAATATGCTTGAGGCTTGATGAAACGCCAAAGGGCTTATTGCCGAATATCAGGAGCGCGGGAACCATCAGCCCTATCAGCGGTCCCGAAACCCACCACGGCCACGGTTGTTTTAATACTTCGAGCATCTACAAAGTTAATGAGGATTCTATTCACAATCGTAAGCCAGTACCATGGGAGAATCCGAAAACGCAAGAGGAAGAAGCGCCTCATTAAAACTGGTTGTTCTGCGATCAGCATATTTTGTACTGTTCCTGCTGAAGTTGCGATAATATAATTGGAAGACAGGGTGCAAAAGGTAAGGATCAGGTTTATCGCTGTATTCAATTGGCTTTTTCAGGCCATGACTATGCTGAGGAGGATACTGGCGATTGCCGCGCAGATCATAATAGTAATATTCACTGTATTCCCATTGACGCGCATCGCCAAACACTTCCTCATCATAATCATCGGGAGCGTATGCAAGGCGAACATCTTCCCGTATGATCCGATCGTTTGCATCGTAGGTAAACGATTCTGTATAAATCAGGCCATACCACCGGTAGAGCGTATCTCTCACAGGCAGCCTGCTGTCTCCTTCATAAACATATTTCCTGCTGCCGGGACCCACATAGGTGGATGCAATCTCCTCCAGCAACCTCCCCTGCCCGTCGTAAGTGAATCCTAGAAAATGACCCTCGTCGGGATAAGGAAAGGAAATTGATCGCGGTGTACCATCATCATTGTACTCAAATAACGTCCGTTGATATACGGGATCGGCGGGATCGGTTTCGCTTATTAACCGGCAATGCGAAACAGAAGCCGGCTGATTGATGTTGTAATACTCCATTATTTTCTGGCAGCCGGGCAGAAAAATGGCGATACAGGCAAATAGAAAAAGCCGTTTCATGTTTAGGGGGTCGTAAAAAGTAATTGAAAAACGGGGAACGAATAATATTGGCCGATCAAAGGAAAGAATCTGCAGGGACGGATCGAGGTCTAAATATAGGCAATTGACAAATACATTTAAAAAAAACGAAGCAGGCAACGCGGTGCCTGCTCCAAAAAATCAACCATGAATAAGCCTAATCAATCATTGGTTAATTAATATTCTTTTTACCTCTGTTCCCGAAAGCAGTGTGTACATGCCCCTCGAAAGCCCCGACACATTCATCGTGTGCATGCCTTTGCCGGCCTGTTCCTTTCTCACAAGCTTTCCATCGGCGCTGAACAGCCTGAGCGAAGAAGGCTCACCCACCTGAACGCGTAGCTGACCGTTCGAAACCGGGTTGTTCATCACCTTTGTATTGCCCGCACCGCCAAAATAAACACTCACGATCTTGCTGTAAGACGCTTTACCATCGTTATCGGTTTGAAGAATGCGGTAGTAATTATTTCCTGCTGCGGGCTGCTCGTCGGTAAAGCTGTAATAGTTGTTCACGCTGCTGTTTCCTGCTGCACTTACGTGCCCGATGCTTTCGAAGTTCTTTCCATCGGCACTGTGTTGAACAGTATAACTGCCGGCGTTTATTTCCTGCGACGTTGCCCATTTCACCAGCACATTGCTTTCCTCAACACCGGCAGAGAAACCGAGCCACTTAACCGGAAGCGTCTGTAAAACAGAAAGTGCCGCCGTAGAAGTTACCTGCGTACAGGTGTTGGCCGATGTAACTACCCGGTAGGTGTAGTTGTTCATGGTAAAAGGCACGTTAGTAAGCGTAAGTGTGGCGGTAGTGGCGCCGCTGTAGATTGCCGAGTTGGCAACATCCTGGAAGCCGCTGCCGTCGTTCACCTGCCACTGGTAGGAAACTGCATTGCTCACTGTTGTAAAGCTTGTTCCCGCTCCCGTTGCAATGACGGCCGCCTGCGGTTGCTGGCTTATTGCAGGAGTATAACCAACGATTGCAGTAAAGGTATAAGCCTGGCTCTCGTACGCACCGTCTTTGGCGCGCACTTTAAAGGGCCGGTTGCCTGGTGTTGGGGTGGCGAGGCTATTTTTGTACGAGATGCCATCCAATAATTTTTCGCCTTCTGCAAGTGTCATGGTTGCGCTCGACGTTTTGGAGAGATAGAGCGATTTTTCGGTGCCGCTGACAACGGCCGTGGCAGTATAGCTTGTGCTGCTGATGTTGATGGTAGAAAGTGTTGCTCCGTTCGTAAAGTTCAGCGCAATGTCCCTGTTCCCCACACGCAGTATTTCGGATGCACCGTCTTTGATGTCGGTTGAGTTAAAGGTAACGCGCAGCCTTTCGAGCGTTGTGCCGCCCGATGCAGTGGTGAGCAGGGGCGCAATGTTGGTGCCGCTGGCAGTAAATTTCATTGAACCAGGTGCGCAGAGGGAAGAGCTGTTATCTGTTCCTGACGCAGAAGGTGTAAGATCAATAGTAGGGGCAGTGGTTATCGTTGTCGGTACGCCGAAATCAACGCCTTTATCGAAGTCGATAAAGAAATAGGCCACGCCCTCTCCGCCCGATCCTACCGATATCCTGAAATTATTCATCTCCTGGTAGCTCACTCTCACACGGGTGTTGGGGTCTGCTGCGTTGACAACGTTGGTATTAATGGTAGAATTGAACCTGGTAAGGTTGGTTGCTGCATTATAGGAAGTGGTCAATGATGTGACCGTTGATACTTCACTGGTATAAAATCCTCCGAATTCACTGAATTGGTTCGAGCCTGCTGCGTCGTTGCCATCAATGTCGTACGAGTTGATCATCATATTTTGCAGCGTAACCGGTGTGCCGGTCTTTGTTGTGTTGTTATATGAGTTGCCAAGTATGAACTCAAATTCAAATAAAGCGGAGCCGCCGCCCGCTGGAAAAAGGAATTGCGGCGAAAACCACGTCGAATTATTATTCGTATATCCAGTGCCGGTACCAGCCTGGTCAAACAGCATGTAGGCGCCGGAGCTGACCGATATCGTCCGGATGATCGCATCGATCTGCTGGCCGTCGATGTTTACTACATTCTGGTACAGCACTACGCTTCCGCTGGTGGTACCGTCGCTAACTTTATTCGTGATGGTTACGCCGGGGCCGCCAAACTTTACACTTTGGAAGGCGGCATTGAACACATACTGGCCGGATACGAACACCGGAGCTAAAAGAACAATTAGAAGGTAAATCTGTTTCATAAATACGGTGATTAGGCTGTGCCAGTCATGGCAAATGCTTAACCACAATATTTTTCACGCTTGCAGCGGCTGGAAAATCAGATCGTTATGGGGCTGACAGGTGTTCTCCCAATTCAGTAAAATTTCTCATACATGGAGTTGATTCCTAAATCTGGACAAATAGGCGCTGCTTTTCAATTGACCTGGGTTTCGGGATAGTGACCCTTAATATGCGACTGGAAGTATTTGCCGATCGAGCCACTGATCATTTCACGGTATACATGTTCCGGAACATGATGGTACTGCCACACGTCGCCATTCGACCTGAATTCGATTTCGAGGGTGGATGTTTTGCGATCGTACCCGACGCTTGATGCCATGGATGAATCTACATAGTGCCTATTCATTTACATCGATTTAACCGGCATGTGCAGGAGTATAAATATATGCCAGTCGATTGGTTGTTACATTTGGCGTGCTGGTCTACACAAAAATATGCCGGCTTATCAATGGAGGAATGCGATTGCAAAGACAAAACCTATATTTCATAGCCATCATACCCCCAGGTAAAATTTGTGACGACGTGGAGGTGTTCAAAAAGGATTTTGCCGGCCGCTTCGGGGCGAAGGAGGCATTAAAGAACGTGGCGCACATCCGGGATTGAATCGAAATTCAATCCGCATATCACCGTTGCCTACCGGGATTTGACGCCGGATAAATTTCGTGCCGCGTGGGAGGAGTATCAAACAAAAAAATACTCCTCGTCATTTGAAGTAAATAACTTTCATCTCTTGCAGCACGACACAAAAAAATGGAACATCATTCAGACCTGTCTATTGCCATCGGAGGGTTCTTCAGGCTGAACGGTAACGGGGGCATATCCCTCCGTTTTGTTTTTTGCCGAAGCGCTTTCTTCATTTTTTCTTATCTTAAAAGAACTTTTAAACGATCTGACAAGTATCTGGTAAATGCTTAGCTATTACTAGATACCTTCCAGATACTGTTTAGATCTCAGCAAAAGATAAATTAAACCTTATCCCCTATGGCGAAAATTAAAGGCAATATTATCATGATGAACCTGAGCGGCATGCTCGGCAAACAGATTATCATTAAGCATCGCAACGGGAAGCCCTATGCCTGCGCCCCGCCCACTATCGACGAAAATCGCCCGCTTACACCCAACAAAAAAGCATGGAGGGAAAAATTCAGGCTCCTTGCTGCATACGCTAAAGCTGCAACGAGAGATCCGCAAAAGAAGGCAGCTTACCTGGCCGCGGCGAAACCAGGGCAAACGGCATACAACGTAGCCTTTATGGATGCTCGTTACGCTCCCGTGGTGACAGCCCTCAGCGTGCAGGGATATGCGGGCAAACGCAATGATAAAATTTTTGTGCAGGCAACGGACGATTTTAAGGTTTGCTCGGTGAAGGTTGCCATTTATTCAACGACTGGTGAATTGATTGAAGAAGGCGACGCCTCACCTGATGACGTTATTTGGATGTACAAAACTACGCGTCTACATAAAAACGTCAGGGGTACAAAAATCATCGCAAAAGCTTACGACCTTCCCGGGAATGAAGGCGCGATGGAAAAAGCGTTGTAATGGGTTGCCAGCGCAAATGAGTGTTCGTTTTAAAGCCTCAGCTTAATTCCCCCGTTCATTACAAAGCCTTCAACAGGTGCATAAATGTCCTTAAAATGAGGATCATTGATAGTGCCGGTATAAATTGTATCGAATTTACTTTGGCGTGTATCGGTGAAATTTTCAAAATTGAGGAACAGCGAAAATTTCTCCCACATCTTCTCCGTCATAAAACCCATGATCCAATACGGCTTTCCGAAACCGGCATCGTTCAGCCGCTGCCTGCTGTAGTAATATGCCTCAAGGCCAAGCTTCCATGACTCTCCCTTCTCCCACATCAAAACATTATTGAGCCTGTGTCTTGCAGTGAGTGGCAGCCATTCCTTTACATCGGCAAAGTGAGTGTTTGCATCTGTATAGGTATAGCCAATGAACAACTTGAAGTCACCATAAATTAACCTGAGATTCGTCTCCGCCCCCCTGGTATCGAGATGACCCTGCGCATTTCTCAGTGCTATCCGTCCATTCCCTGCAGGTGTGAGGATGAGTGGGTGGTTCAAACGCGTATAAAAAAACAACTGGTTCAGGCTCACACCTACGTTGCCGATGCTGGTTTTGTAGTTGACGTCTAAGTTGGAGCCCGCCGAGCGTTCATTGCGCGCCGTGTGGACATCGACAGGTAAAAGATTTCTAAACTGCAGCCTTTCCGTTTCTTCGGTGAAAATGGTAGGCGTTTTATAGCCCAACCCTCCTCCTATTCTCGTGGTGAACTTCGGAGAGATCCTGATCATTGCCGAAACGCGCGGCAGCAGTTCAAATCCGTAATTCTTTACAAAGTCGCCACGAAGGCCGCTTTCGAGCACTACCTTCTCAGATATGTTCAATGCATTCTGTACAAACACTCCGTACGTTTTGTAGTGATAATCGCGGCTGGGTTCAACGCTGGCAGATTTTTCATCAAGATCCTCTGTCAGGAAGTTGGTGCCCACCACCCAATCCGCTTTTTCGCCCTTCCTGTTCCAAGTTACTTCGGTAAACGATGATTGCTGTACGGCGTCGAAATCATAAGCGGGTATCGCGATGAGCCTGTCAAACCTGCTGTAGCTGTTTTTGAGCTGTATCGTTGCATGGTCGCTTACCCTGTGAACGACGCCCGCCTGCGTGGTGATGCGATGGGTATTATTCTTTTCAAAAAAACCCGCTTCTCCGTTCCTGATATAATTCATACTGCCACCTACACGGTCTTCGGTGATGTAGCCCACTCCTACATCCACCGTCGTTTTCTTTCCGTACAAGAACAACCGCGGGTTAACGGAGTATCGTTCAAATTTGGGTATGGCGGTCAGACCGATGTCTGCAGGATCGAAAGGCTTATTGCTGTTGCGCGATGCGAACACGGTAATACCTGCTTTGCCGTAACGTTCACTGTAAAAAGCGCTCAGGTCCAAACCTCCTCCCGTTGTGCCGTTCGCTATCATACTCAATTCTCTCTTGTTCGCAGGCGTTTTCGATACCAGGTTTACCAGTCCCGCAATCGCGCCACCGCCGTACAATGTAGACGCCGAACCTTTGATCACTTCTACCTGCTTTAAATCGAGCGGTGCAGTTTGCATGAGCGACAGGCCGCCGGAAAAGCCGGAATAAAGCGGATATCCATCCTTCAGCAGTTGCGTGTACCTGCCGTCCAATCCCTGTATACGAATGCCTGCATTGAACGATGTTGCGGATGTTTGCTGCACCTGTATGCCTGTGCTTTCGCTCAGCAGCATGCGTATCTCTCCAGGTCTCATGTTCGCTTTTTCAGACAGTTCTTCGCCAGAGATCACTTCCACCCGCGTGGGAATGTTTGCGATCGTTCTGCTTAATCTTGTAGCGGTAACCACCACCTCCTGCTCCAGCTCTTCGCTTTCTTCGAGGAGAGCGGTTATCGTTGCGGAAAGGAGCGGCACCGTAACCGTTACCGATTTTTCCTGGTATCCGGTTGATGTTAAGTCGATCCGGTTTGTACCCTGTACCAGGTTGCCCAATTCAATTTTACCGGTGCTGTCGGCAGCATATGATTTTCCGGAAGGATGGACCGTGGCTGTTGCACCTGCCAGGGGTGTATTATCGCGGGACGCCTTAACGATCAGGATCAAAGTATCCTGGGCCGTTGAACAAAAAGAGCAAAGCACGGCTATGCCTGTCAATAGTGACTTTATCATTATGCTTACAAATATTTTTCGTGAACGTTCGATATTTAAACAGCGGTGGAGGAACGTTCGCGGGGAGGTTGAATAAGCGGCGGGAACCAGGCTTCGGGAAGATATGCGGGAATAGTCGAACGAAATGCCTGGATAAATGTTTCGGGGGCGATGATGACGTAAGTGAACCGGTTTTCTGCCAACACGCTAATGCCCGAACAGGCGCACAACGCCGCACAGTTTCCGCAATCTTTATCGTTCGGCTGCGACTGCTGTGCAGTTTGCACTTCTTCTGAGCAACTATCCAAAATAGAGCAGGGCAGGAAGCCCGTCAGCACAACCCAGAGGGACAATATCACTAAAAGCACTTTGTTCACGTTGCAAAGTTAGTAGATGTTTTGCAGACGTGTTCAGGGTTTACAGTACCATGTTGTTTTCTGAAGAACGTTGTCGCCGTAGGTGTAAGAAACAAGATTTTTCTTAGCATCGTACTTCAGGTTCTTATACACCTGCGACTGGGTTCTTCGATATACACCCAGTTCGTCGCTGGTACTTATGAAGCTAACCGACACTCCCGACCGCGGATTATTACCGACGGGCACCCACTGCATTACCTCCAGCAAGCTGTACTCATAGGTGACGCCATACTGGCTCGGTTGATAATTATACCTTCCACCCGATTTTGTATAATCATACTTGTATCTCACTTCAGTGTCATACGAAGTCCACGGCTTCGAAATGTGTATGGGATTTCCTCGGGAATCAACTTGTACACTAATTGGCAATTCATTCTCCAGCGTTACATCGTACCTATACGTCATGCCTGATAATGTATTCGGGCGGCCGGGATTATTGTAGTTAAGTTTCAGCACCCGAACGGCGTCCTGCGACACCGAAGTACATAAGCCCGCGGCACTGAACGTAAAATTGTACACCAGGTTCAGTTTCTCCACCGACGTCCTGCTTCCATTAGAGTGGTATTCCCATTTCTCTCTTGTGCCTTTAAATTTGGCCGCATAGGGCGAGTAAGTAAACGTGCCTTTCAACTCATATGCCTGAGGGGCGTAAAAATGATCATTGGGAGCAGCCCTGGATAACATGTTTATCGTCTTGACCCTGGTATCCGAATACAATGTTTTGGTAAATCGGAACGGAGGCACCTGGCCCCTCCTGGCAATGTAATTTGTTGAAAAGGCAGTAGAATGACAAGGAAGCGGCGCAAGGGCATTGCTATTGATTGTTTCGCCGGTAATCGTTGAAGACGGCTCTCTGATTTCTTTTCTGCAGGAAGCTAATGCTGCCGATGCTGCCATGGCATAGAGGAAGACTCGCATGTGTGATAAGTTTAAATGTGCGAAGCAACCACAGGGCACGAAGCAGCTAAATCAGGGGTAATGGAGAAGATTACTGAAGATACACTTTTCAATAAAATATGGCCGCGGGTTTAATTGATGTCGTGCCAAAAACGGCCAGTCATTGTATCGTAAGCGAACACATCCGCTTATCATTCCATCATAATAACACTGATAATCAAATGTTTACTTACTGGTATGTTTTTGACGCATAAAACTGTTTAAAGTCGGCGTACGCCTAAACTCTTCTTTTATGTTTAAAACAAACCTCAAAATCGCCTGGCGAAACCTTGTAAAAGACAAGCAATTTACTTTCTTAAATGTACTCGGTTTATCTGCGGGCCTCGGTTGTGCCTTGCTTATTTTGTTTTGGGTGAACGACGAATTGAGTTATGATAAATTCTTCGCCAATGACGACCGGCTGTACGAACTTTTGGAGAACCATTCAAAAGAATCATCAGGCTTACTGAGCGAAGCGGTCAAACAACAAGTACGTGGAGCGGAATATGCCGCAGCAGTTGCACCGCCCCAGTGGTTTCCGGAATACACACTTTCTGTGAGAGATAAAAACATCAAAGCATCAGGGCAATATGCAGAAAAAGACTATTTCAATATATTTTCTTTTAAACTCATCGACGGAAATAAGAATACCGTCCTGGAAAATAAAAACGCCATCGTCATATCCGACGAACTTGCAACGAAACTTTTTGGTACCACGGAAAATATTATCGGGAAGCCTGTGAGGTTTGACCAGGACACGACATTTTATGTTTCCGGCATATTTGAAAAGGTACCCAAACATTCATCGCAGCAGTTCGATTTTGTATTATCCTTTGAATATTTTAAAAGTATCAAGGAATGGGTAACAAAGTGGGGAGATCGGGGACCCTACAATTATGTACTGGCAAGTGAGGATATGGATATTAATACGTTCAACAAATTAGTGGCGAACGTCATTACGGCCAACACCGGAGACACGTCAAGAAAAGTTCTTGCAACACGGTTTTCAGATCTTTACCTATACGATTACTACACTAAAAGTTCGGGAAGCGAAGGCAGGATTGCCTATGTAAGATTATTTTCGGTACTGGCTATATTCATTTTGGTCATTGCCTGTATCAACTTTATGAACCTTTCCACCGCCAGGGCCTCAAGACGGCTAAAAGAAATCGGCATTAAGAAAGTGGTTGGCGCCGATCGAAAGCAACTCATCCTTCAATTTTTAACCGAATCGCTGTTGCTGACTTTATTCGCAACTGCATTTGCAGTGGGTATCGCATTTTTACTATTACCCGCATTCAACCAGATCACCGGAAAACAAATCAGCCTTCATTTTGACCTGGCCATCATCAGTTATTTTGTGCCTGTTATTCTATGCACGGGATTATTGGCAGGCAGTTACCCCGCGCTGTATTTGTCTAAATTTAACCCGCTGTCGATATTAAAAGGAAAATTCAATACCTCCGTTACTGAGGTGCTGTCGCGAAAAGGGTTGGTAGTCTTTCAATTTACACTGTCAACTATTTTGATCGTTGCCGTGATGGTTATCTATCAGCAGATACAATTCATACAAAACACCGATGCCGGGTACAGGAAGGATAATATTCTTCGCCTGTCCGTAGAGGGACCCATGAAAGATAAAAAGCAATCATTTATAGCAGAGCTCAAAACTATTCCCGGTGTTGTGAACGCAAGTTCTACGTATCACAAGATGGTGGGACGGGGATACGGTCATTCGGGTATGGATTGGGAAGGGAGGGATCCTAACAACGATGTTTTTTTCGAAGCTTTCGAGGTGGATTATGATTTTGTTGAAACGATGGGTATGACCATGGTCGAAGGGAGGAGTTTCTCCAGGAGGTTTGGCGGTGATTCAAACAAGATTATCCTGAACGAAAAAGCAGTCGAAATGATGGGATTAAAGAACCCTATCGGAAAAACTATACGAAGATTTGGCAGTGACGCGCAGGTCATTGGCGTTGTAAAGGATTTTCATTTTGAGTCGCTGCATGAATCAATAAAGCCAGCTTACCTGGTTTTATGGGGAGGAAATAAAATTGTTGCACGCGTGCAGGCTCAGAACCAGCGGCAAACCATCGCCACTATTGAGGGCTTGTACGAGAAGTACAATCCCGGTTTCCCGTTCACATTTAATTTTTTGGATGAGGCGTATCAACAGCAATATGATTCGGAAACAAAAGTGTCTGCCTTGTCGAAATATTTCGCAGGGCTGGCGATTATCATTTCATGCCTCGGCTTGTTTGGCTTAGCGGCGTTTACGGCCCAAAAGAGAAGAAAGGAGATCGGTGTAAGAAAGGTAGTCGGCGCTTCGGTGGTAAATATTACCACGATGCTGTCTAAGGACTTTTTATGGTTGACGCTTATTTCGCTGGTCATTGCTCTTCCTGTATCGTGGTGGTTGATGAGCAGTTGGCTGCAAAGTTTTGCCTACCGCATCAGCATTACTCCGTACGTATTCATTATGGCAGGTGTATCTGTAATACTCATAACACTATTCACGATCAGCTTTCAATCCATCAAGGCCGCCATGGCCAACCCGGTAAAGAGTTTAAGGACGGAATGAGGGTGGACCCCGGAATCTGATCTTCCTTATTCCAAATTCAATCCGGTACGATGATCTTGTTTTCTCATAATTCATGGTGACCGGGATAGGGATGTCCCTTACCTGTTACCACAAGCGATCTCATGCTTCTCAGGAATGTCGCCCAGTCGAAACTGCACGCCGCATAGCCATCGTTATATTCTTTGAACCCATCATGATGGAACAAGAGAACAGTTCCTTTTTTATGCGGCTGCAACTCGAACGTGACGGTAGTGCCGATCCAGTCTTCGTAGCCTTCTATACAAACCCATTTCACACGTTGCGCTGGTGTAAGCTCGTCCACTTTCATTTCTTTATGATAGCCATCTCCAAATTCAAATCTGTTTACATTGCCCACTACGGGTTTAGCTTTCGTGTGGGGCGTCCACCAGGCCGCGAGGCCTTCCTGCGTGGTTATTGCTTCGTAAACTTTGTCTGCCGGCGCTTCGATAACCAGCCTGTGATAAATGCTTTTCATAACTGTTGATTTTTATAACAACCCAAAATTATTTGACAGAAACTTAGGCGCGGGGGTGCAAATAAGACATTATCGCGGGGCGATTTGGACAAATGCAAGCAGTAACTTTGTTGGGTGTTGGCGGTAACTATTGGACAAAAAATAATAAGCGAATGAAACATCTTACCATACTGGTACCGGATAAACAAACTGCACTCAGTACCATATCATGCGTATGCGGGGCGTACGACTTCTTCAGCAGGGCCAACGAACTGCGGACCGAGAGGGGAAAGGAACCCCTGTTCAAAATCCAATTGGCCGGCGTATCTCACAAGTCAGAATTTGCAAATGGCATGGTGACTATCACACCTTCCGTACATATTTCTTCCATCCGGAAAACGAATCTTATCATCATACCTTCTATGGCCAGTGATTTTACAACAGCCGCTAAAAATAATCTCCAACTGGTCGACTGGATACAGGAGCAATATAATAAAGGCGCCGAGGTTGCGAGTATGTGCACAGGAGCTTATATACTGGCCTCAACCGGTTTGCTGAATGGAAGAAATTGCTCTATTCACTGGAACGCGGCCGGCAATTTGAAAAAGCTGTTTCCGGAAGTAAATCTAAAGACAGAAAAGCTGATCACCGATGAGTACGGCCTTTATACGAACGGCGGCGGCTATTCATTCTTAAATCTTTTGATTTACCTGTTGGAAAAATACTACGGCAGGCAAACGGCCATTTATTGTTCCAAAACTTTCCAGGTAGATATAGACAGGGTAACGCAAAATGACTTTGCGATTTTTACTCCTCAAAAGGCTCATGGAGATGATGTGGTGAAAAAGGCCCAGACATACATCGAGGATAATTTCTATGAAAGGATATCGGTAAAGGATTTGTCGCAGAAATTTGCTGTGGGCAGAAGAAACTTTGATCGACGGTTCGTGAAAGCTACCGGCAATACACCTCTTGAATACCTGCAGCGGGTGAAGATTGAATCTGCCAAGAAGGCGTTTGAATCATCCAACAAAACGATCAGCGAAGTGATGTATGAAGTGGGATATGCCGATCAGAAAGCATTCAGGGATGTATTCAGGAGAATAACAGGTATGTCGCCACTCGACTATAAAAACAAGTACAATAAGGAAGCGGTTGTTTAGCGGGCCAGCCGCAAAATTCATAGATTATTGCAGAAAAAACGGTTATCGCACCGCGATTGGTTATATTAGCCTGAAAAAATTAAACTGAGACAATGAAAAACCCCTTCTTGTTAGTTTTGTTACTGGTTCCCGGCTTTATGTTAGCCCAGAATGCCAAAAAAGCTACGGCCAAAAACCAGTTTGTGCTTTTTGATGTTCAATTCACCTACACAAAAGCAGATGCGGATAATGCAACGCCAAATAAATCCCATTTTTACGTTAAACACGATATGCTTAATCCCCGGGTTCCAAAAGACTGGACTTCGCCTGTGGATTACCGTAATGGCACGGTACATATTCGGATGGAAGTGCTGGAAAAACCTGCAGGGGGAGAACCCACTACATGGAGCCTCTGCTATATTCCCAATAAGGGCCAGAAGAATAATTATGGTTGTACCGGCACAGATCTTTATACCCAAACCGGAGTGTATGAAAAGGATGTGCCGATGACTTCGTGGTGGGAGAATGAATCTATCATTTGGACCGAAGGAATAAAACAAATGGATCTTGTGATTAAAGACAATAGCGGCGGAAAAGGACATGCGCACAAGCGCGCGGATTTTGAGAAGTTCTTTCCCACCAAAGTTCGGATCACCATGATCCAGGTAGCGGCAGGAGCCAGGTATAATCCCAAATTGCTGCCAAAGAAACCGGCTGTGTATTGATTACATCAACCATATTATTCCTGGAAACTTCACAAAAGTACCTATCTCCCCTGTTCAAGGCACTGGATTCTTTAAAAGACGACATATAAAAAAATTTCAATATTAAGAACCCAGTTATTATCTTTAATTATTCCTGTCCCACACTTACCCTTTCTTCTTTTAATACGTATGTCCACCGTTATATTTTGCCCTCTCCCATGAGAACGCAAATAAGGACATTATGTCTCTAATCTTATAAATTATACCAAGTGCAACCTTTAGCCAAAACAGCGATTTTGACGCTGGTAATCGTTTCTGTTGCTGTCATTTCCTGGGAACTATACCTCCGTAATAAAGGAATTCTCAAATCTTATGACGATGGTCCGGCCCTGTGGGCAGAAAAACGGGGGAAGGTATATGAATCGCCGGAAAACGCAACTGTTTTTATCGGTTCGTCGCGCATTAAATATGATCTCGACATCAAGACCTGGCAAACGATCACCGGGGAAAAAGCCATACAACTGGCTGAAGAAGGAAGCTCGCCGATGCTGGTCCTGGAAGATTTAGCCAACGATGAAAAATTTAAAGGCAAGTTAATCGTCGACATCACGGAGCCTTTGTTTTTTTCACCCTTTGCACCAAGGGATGCAGAAACCCTTAAGAATATCAGTTTTTACAAAGATCGTACACCGGCTCAGCGGGCGAGCTTCGCGTTGAATAGCTTACTCGAATCAAAACTAATTTTCTTGGATAAAGATTTTCTTTCTTTAAACGCCATGTTGGACGAACTGCAAGTGCCTGATCGCAAAGGAGTCTCCACGCTTCCCATGTTTCCCATGGATTTTGCCTGGACATCGGCCGACAGGCAGGCAGGAATGACCCCTAAATTTTTAGCAGATACCACACTGCAAAATAAGGTAAAGGCCATCTGGTCATCATTTATAGAAAGAGGTAAGAGTATGCCGCCACTTCCTGATGCAGCTATCATTGCTACGTTGAATAGAGCAAAGGCATTGACGGACAAAATTAAAGCGAGGGGCGGCCGGGTATTATTTGTGAGAACACCTGCCAGCGGACCCATGGGAGTTGGAGAAAATATGGGGTTTCCAAGAGAAAAATTCTGGAACCGGTTGCTGTCTGTTACGGAATGCCCCGGTATACATTATATGGATCACCCTGCAATAGCTCATTTCGACTGTCCGGAATGGTCGCATCTAAGTCCCCGGGACGCGGCCATATTCACCAGGCATTTTATCGATATTCTTGAAAAAGAAAAAGGATGGAAATTTCCCGGAAAAGCCGGTAACTAAAGTTCAGCACCCCTAAACCACCACATCATGGTCTTTAACTCTTATACCTTCATCGCCTTTTTTATTGTTGTTCTCATCCTCCACAACCTTCCTTTTTCCTGGAAGGTAAAAAAGATGAACCTGCTGATAGCCAGCTACATTTTCTATGCAGCCTGGAATCCTCCCTTTATATTATTGTTATGGTTAGCCACCGTTGTGGATTTCCTTGTGGGACGGGCGTTATACCGGCAGGAAAATAAATCGAAAAAAAGAATGCTGCTGGTGGTAAGCCTGGCAGGCAACCTGGGCATGCTTATCTTTTTTAAATATGGAGGTTTCTTATTGGAGAATTTTACGGCCCTTGTCAATGCGATAGGCATAGATTATCATCCTGCGAAACCGAATATTATTTTACCTGCGGGCATTTCGTTTTATACGTTCACTACGCTGTGTTATACTATCGATATGTATAAAAGGAAGAGTGAGCCGGTAAAATCGTTACTTGATTTTGCGTTGTTCGTTACTTTCTTTCCGCATCTTGTTGCCGGCCCGATTGTGCGCCCGCCGCAATTGGTGCCGCAATTTGAAAAACCCCGCAGTGCTTCTCGAAAGCAGTTGCTGGAAGGGTTGATGTTGATCTCGATGGGTTTATTCATGAAAGTTGTATTAGCCGATGGCATGTTGTCTGCTTCGGCAGATACCGTTTTTGCTTCGAGCGGTAAATTACTTCCTCTCGATGCGTGGACGGGAGTGTTGGCTTTTAGCGGCCAGATATTTTTTGATTTCGCCGGATATTCTACCTGTGCGGTGGGAGCAGCTTTATGCCTGGGCTTTGTGTTACCGCAGAATTTTATGTATCCGTATGCGGCCATCGGATTTTCTGATTTCTGGAAACGATGGCATATCACGTTATCTGCCTGGCTGCGCGATTACTTATACATTCCCCTTGGAGGAAACAGGAAAGGAAAGTTCAGAACTTATATCAACCTCATGATAACGATGCTGCTCGGAGGGCTTTGGCACGGCGCCAGTTGGACGTTTGTGGTATGGGGCGGGTTGCATGGGTTTTACTTGTGGGTGGAGAAGTTTTTTAGAGACCGGGCGGTAACGAATACGGGAATCGTAAGCGTGCAAACTGCCGATACGGAAGCGGTTCTGGTAAAAGCTTCTTTAGCTCCGGGTGTCATGGGCAACAAAACCATAAATAATTTTTTCCTGGCCCTGCTTACGTTCTTCCTGATCAATGTAACCTGGGTATTTTTCAGGTCTTCTTCATTTATTCAATCATGGGAACTGCTGAAATCGATGTTTAGCCAAACCAATGGCGGCGTTGCGCTGCTAAGTACGTTAGCCATTTTAAAAGTAGGTGTAATCGTTTCGTGTATGGTGGTGGCTCATTGGCTGATGCGCAATACAAGTGTATTGACTGTTGCGGCTAAGCTTCCGTGGTGGTTAATAGGGATTATATGGTCTGTGATTCTTTTATTGATCATTATAAGCCAGGAGAGCAGCAGTTCATTTATTTACTTTCAGTTTTAAGGGGGCAGGAAGGTTCTCATTCGGGTATGTTTTAATATGCTAAGTTTGAGAAGGAAAACGTTTGGCATGAAACACATTATTCCGCTCTTTCTCTTTTTCACCACGGCGGCCTGTGGGCAAAACGAGTTAAGCCTGGTAAATAATGAATCAGGTTTGCGCTTAATCGTAATCGACAAAAAGTTTCCTTTGTTAAAAATTCTGATTCCTGGTCAGGC
>CBIGXK010000014.1:0-23629 GCA_966193805.1 uncultured bacterium
GCCGTAAACGATCGGCACCTCGTCTTTTTCCGGCTGATACGTACCAAAAGCGCGATCCCAGATATTCAAAAGGTTGCAAAAGTTGGTATCCATGTACAGCGGGTTCTTAGCATGATGCACACGGTGATGAGAAGGCGTGAGAATGTATTTTCCGAGAACGCCCAGCCGGCCATTGCGCAGCATATGCTCACCAACATGAATGAAGCCGCCCCAGATGCCGTCAATAAACATAATCAGCGCGAGCATCGGCGGATTTACACCCAGCAGAATGCACACGGTCGTACGGATGAAATTCGCATATGTACCTTCAAGGAAAAAGTGCGCATAGGAAACAGACAGGTTCATAGACTCCGGAGCATGATGGGTGGAGTGCAAACACCAGAACAACCGCACTTTATGACCGAGGTAGTGATAAATGAAGTGTCCGAACTCCCAGACCACATACCCGTAAATAAACCAGTACCATGTGAAAGTGGTGTGAAATATCGCGTACTTCTCAAACAGCCCGATACAGAAAACCACAACAGCGATGGAAATAAACGTGCCGAGAAACGCATTGAGTACGTACGAGAAAAACGGGATCTTGTAGTCGATGGCCCTAAACTTTCTCATAAACAACGCCTTGACCAGTTCCATCGCCAGCAGCAGGGGAAACAGCGGCCTGGCAAGGGCAAGGATTCCATCGTAGGTCAGGAGATCACGGTAATTGCCTGAATTAATGATTTTGATCACGTCACCCACTCCGAAAAAATCCCTGAACCAGTCAATAATCGATTGCAAAACGTCCATGATATAAAAGTTTACAACAACACTTGTCATTCAAATTTAAAAATATTCTGGTTAACAGCATTTCATAAATTTACGCGATGCGAACTTTGTCATTCTTGCTGGTGATGATCGCCGGATTTGCAGGCAACACCTTTTCCCAGGTAGCCATCACGAGAGGCGACACCACGAAAAAGAAAATCGCCCTTGTATTTACCGGCGACGAGTTTGCTGACGGCGGCAACTTCATTGCTTCTGCCCTGAAGAAAGAAAATATCAGGGCGTCCTTCTTTTTCACCGGGAACTTTTACAGGAACGATGCGTTTGAGGATCTCGTGAACACGCTGGCAAAAGACGGTCATTACCTCGGGTCCCATTCAGACAAACATTTACTGTATTGCGATTGGGTGAAAAGAGACAGCCTGCTGGTTACACATGATGCGTTCAGGAACGACCTGATGAATTCATATGCGGAACTGAAGAATTTTGGAATTGAAAAAGATGACGCACATTATTTTTTACCCCCTTACGAATGGTACAACGATAGCATTACAACCTGGACCGCAGAAGAAGGACTGCAACTGGTGTGCTTTTCACCGGGCACGCGCAGCAATGCAGATTATACCTACCCCGAAATGGGATCCAGGTATGTAGACAGCCGCACCATCTATCGCTCAATCATTAATTTCGAACAACGATCGCCCTCCGGACTAAACGGGTTTATTTTATTGGTGCACATAGGCACCGACCCACGGCGCAAAGACAAATTCTATTATCTTCTTCCACGCCTGGTCAGGGAACTGAAAGGCAAGGGCTATGAATGGGTGAAGATCGATGATAGCACGTTTTATTGAGCATCAATACGAAGCAGGCACATAAATGCCGGTCAGACAGTTATAATGTAATCATTAACTTTATCGATCGAAGATCGAACACTCATTATTTTCGCCAATGGTTTTAAACTTGCACTCATAGCATGAAAGTCAATATATCACTTGTTTTCTCTATCATCCTGGGAGTGGGTATTGTCGCTTTCATATTCACGGCGTTCCAGATTTCGACAGAAAGGCAAAAGCTGAAGAATGAGCTTGAAACAAACAATGCACGATTGGCTGAAGAATTTTATCAAACCTATGTTGATCGCGGCGATACCATCGATGTATCCGATCTTACAGACAGCCTGCTGCGGAGATACAGCTTCACGGCGTTAAACATTCACTTCAGCGTAGACAGCAATATCGCCATCGGCAACTTCGATCCGAATACCATCAGGGCCTCACAGGACAGGATTCTCGAAGCCATTGCGTCCGATTCATCGTTTGGAAATTTTATCGAGGAAAACGGAAAATCTTTGTACCAGTATATCCGGGTGATCAACAAATCCGGGCGCAAGAGCATCGCGATCATCTTTTACATCAACGCGGACTATATCAATAATATCCTGAACGAGATTTGGCTGCGAAACTTTCTGCGTTGGTTCTTCCAGGCCATGCTGATATCGGGCGTAACGGTACTGATCGTGCGGAGGAATATTTTAACGCCAATAAACAAGGTGGTGGAATGGGTAAAAGCCGCACGATATGGCAATGTTGAAAAAATAAGAAGCAAGCCGCCCACTGAATTTCTCATGCCCCTGTACAAAGAAATTTCCAACATAGCGCTGGCCATGCACGAAGCAAAAGCCGTTGCACAGGAAGAAGCAAAACTGCGTACTGCCGCCGAGGCGGTATGGACACCGGAACGGCTCAACGAAGAAATGAAGCAGGTGCTTGAAAATCGGGTGATGGTCGTAGTGTCCAACAGGGAACCCTACATGCACAGTCACGAAGGAAACGAAATACGCTGCATTGTGCCGGCTAGTGGCATGGTAACCGCTATGGAGCCCATCCTGAAGGCATGCGGCGGTTTATGGATCGCTTCGGGCAGCGGCGATGCCGATAAGGAAACAGTATATGAATTTGACAAAGTTGCCGTTCCGCCCTACGAAAACAAATACATGCTTCGCCGCGTGTGGCTCACAAAAGAACAGGAAGATCATTTTTATTACGGCTTTTCAAATGAGGGGCTATGGCCGCTGTGCCACCTGGCGCATACGCGTCCCGTTTTCAGGAAAACAGACTGGGAGTTTTACAAACAGGTAAACGAACTATACGCCGCGGCAGTGCTGCAGGAAATAAAAGACAAAGATGAACCCTTTGTATTGGTACAGGATTATCACTTTGCACTGCTGCCGAAGCTTATCAAGATGGCGCGGCCCGATGCGCGCGTTGCGATCTTCTGGCACATCCCCTGGCCCAACGCCGAATCCTTTGGCATCTGCCCCTGGCAGAAGGAGATCCTTTCCGGTATGCTTGGCGCCGACCTGATCGGTTTTCACACGCAATATCACTGCAACAATTTCCTGGAAACCGTTAACAGCACCCTCGAATCGAGAGTAATATGGGAGATCTTTTCAGTGATAATTGGCAAGCATTTTACGCTGGTGAAACCGTTTCCCATCAGCATAGCATTTACCCGAAAGGATATTGAAGAAACAATTCCCGACGAAGTCGATCCCCCGGTAATTACCGATAGCCACGGCCTTCCCATTAAATACATCGGCATCGGCGTGGACAGGATAGATTATACCAAAGGACTGATTGAAAAGTTCCTGGCCATCGAACGGTTCCTGGAAAAATATCCTGAATACATCGGCCAGTTTGTGTTCGTACAGATTGGCGCCCCGAGCCGCTCACTGCTGAAAAGCTATTCGGACATCATCAATGCGGTGGAGCATGAAGTGACGAGAATTAACGGCAAGTTTAGGTCAAAAGGATGGCAACCCATTCTATACCTGAAGGGGCACCACAGCCACGAGCAGATCCAGCCATATTACCAGCACGCGCGTTTTTGCATGGTTACTTCGCTGCACGACGGCATGAACCTGGTGGCAAAGGAATTTATCGCCGCACGCAAAAACAACGACGGCGTACTCATTCTCAGCCAGTTTGCCGGCGCCTCCCAGGAATTGCATGGCGCGCTCATTGTTAACCCGTACGACATCGAACAAACCGCCGAAGCGATACGGGTATCTCTGGAAATGCCACTCGAGGTGCAGAACCAGAAAATGAAGCAAATGCGCAGAATGATCATGCAGCACAATGTTTACAGTTGGGGCGCGAGCATCCTGCGAACCATGGCTTCGATTACCAATTAGTCATCTTTCACCAATAGTGTAACATTTCTTTGGATCGTACGTCTCATCCGGTAAATCCACCGAGATGCCCTGCACGATAAACGAAAGATCGCACGGAGAAGAGTTGGCGCTTTCTATTATTGAAAGATATCTTAAGGCAAAGCCGCCATCCTATACCGACGAAGAACTGGAGAAAACTTATGAGGAGCTAAAAAAAAGATTATCACTTCGGAAAGACCGTTACTTTGAAGAATCTAACGGTTAAACATTATTATATCACTGCTCGTTTTGCTGCCGAAATGAACAAACGCCTCGGCAGCGGGCACACCTGCTTCCAGGCCCCTGAAATCTTCCATCTGCTTAAAAAAAGTTTTGTAGGTCCTGTCGGGCTCCTGCGATTGATGCGCATACATGGCATCGTGCTTCTTTTTCATGACGCCGGAAATATCCACATAATCAGAAGGCGTGAAAGCCATCGTTTCGCTCCCTGTATTTACCTCGTAAAAATATAGCTCAAATGTTTTTTTCATTTTCATCCATGCGTTAAGCGCCAGCAACCCGGCTACCTGGTGATCCATATGCCCGTCAATGGGCCACTGGCTGAACACCATATCCGGTTGTTCGTCCTGCAATATGTCGAGCATCGCCTGATTCATGTCATGGCTCAAAACTGTATCCCCGTCTATTTGTCCCACGAAACGCGGTACAGTATTCAACACCTTGCAGGCAACGTCGGCCTCCCGGGTTCTTAATTCCGCTGCTTCTTTATGGGTTTTGTGTTCGTCGAATGCCTCGCCACGGGTGAGGTATAGAAATGTAACCAGGTGGCCCGCATCGCTGTAGCGCGCCATGGTTCCGCCACAGCCAAATTCAGGATCGCCGGGATGCGCACCCACGCAAACGATCTTCAGTTTTTTACTTTTTGACGATGGGATTCCGGCCAGCCGGCCTTTCGTATCTGCCTGAAAAGACATCAGCAGGCCGCCAATGCCTGCTGATGAAAGCTTTATAAAGTTTCGCCGGGATGTGTCTTGCTGCATATTCAAACTTAACACATCCGGTGGATTATCAATTACCTTCTGTCGGGCCTGGCACCTCTGCTCGGTGCGGGCCGGCTCGACGATCCGCCCTGCGGCGCTGAAGAACGGTTGCTTACAGATGGTCTCGGAGCCGACTGCCTCGGGGGAGCGGATTGCCTTTGTACCGGAGCGGGACGTGACTGCCTTTGTACGGGAGCTGGGCGCGACTGCCGTTGAACCGGTGCAGATGGCCGGGTGTTCTCAACGGGCCGCTGAACGGGCGACTGTCTTGTACGGCGTTCAACCGGTGCAGACGACGAACGTGAAGGTGTTTCCACGCGCTCGGGCGCCCTGCGCTCAGGCCGTTCGACCCTCGCAGGGTTTTCCCTTGTACGGCGCTCAACAGGCGCCGGGCGTGAGCCGCTGGTTGACGACGGATTTTGAATCGCCGGCCTGCGCGGATTACTGTTGTTGCCCGATGAAATCCTTCCGTTGTTATTATCGTTATCTACCCTGCTGTTGCTGTTGTTGTATTCCGTTGACCTGTTCGTATTGGAAGGCACCCTTCTGTTGATCCTTTCATTCACCGGTGCATTCACATTCGATGTGCCTGTTGTTGGCCTGTATAATCTCGGCGTGCGCGCACTCGTATTTTGTGCCACAACACCGCGCTGGTTGTTGTAAAGGTTGCGGTTCGTTGTCCATCCGGTGCTTCGCGGACGAATATTCTGCGTAGGCCGTGTGGCAACGCCGCCGCGGCTGTAGCGGTTATTGTAACCGTAGTAATTGCGGTCATAGTAACGCGATCTTCCATAATAACTATGGCGTCCTGCATAATATCCGCCATACCAGTAAGGCCGCCTGTACGGAGGGCAATAGTTATACGGGCCGAACCATCCGCCGCCATATCCGTAACCATAGCCATAATTAAATCCTACGTATACAAAGCCGAAGTTATATCCCAAATTGATGTTCCATCCGTTCCAGGGATCGTAGAGGAATCCAAAACCCCACGTGATGGGCCGTGCAAAATAAACGGTGCGGTACCACGGATGATAATGATAACCGGTACCATAAACAATAGTGGGACCGTAGTAATAACTGCCCAGATATCCAGCCGTGTAGCCCGTATAAACATAGTCGGGACTTACATCATAGATGTACACATATTTTGTGTTGTATGCCCTGTTGCTGGCGGGGATGTCGTCAATGTCGCGTGGACGATCGTTGGCCACGGCCCACGGACCGTAGGCATCATCGCTGATGAACCACACGCCATTGTCGAGCGCAAAGTAATTGCCTGAGGCGTCAATCATCACGGTTACATTTGAATTCTCCGCCAGTTGCAGCGAGGTTCCTTCGATACGGTTAAATACAGGGGCGCCATCGTATTCCACATTTACTGTCGCTGTTCTTCTGTCGACCCTGGCTGTTTGCGGAACGGCCGCGTCGAGCTTTGCCTCTTCAGCGGCTTCCGTGCCGGCAACGTTGGATAATACATTGCTTTTATCGGAACGTTCGGGGATGGCCGCAAAATCTTCGGGCAGTTTATCTGCCGGCACATAGGACCACGGGCCGTTCAAATCCGGTGATTGATACCATCTGCCGGCAATCAGCAAATATGTTTTCTGCGAATTGATGTCCTTGAAAAGTTCATTGGGCGAATTAGAAACATAAAGGAGTGAAGTTTCTGCCACCGATTTGTACACCGGCTCTCCATCCGTTTGAATCAGTTCCGTTGGCTGGGTTGCAACGATAATTTCTGTTGCTTTCGGTTCAACGGGAAGCTCTGTGCCGTTATTATTTTCTTTCTCCTGTTTCTTTATTGCCTCATTAACGGTCTTCACTTTCGCGGATAGATCATTGTTTATTTTCCATCCCTCCGTTACCGATGCCGACTTGTACCAGTTACCGCCCGCATAAAGATTCCACTGCCTGCCTTCTTTAAAAAGGATGTTCGGGCTGTTGGCCACTTTATCGGCATCAAGATCCTTATCGTGCACGATGATCGGTTTACCATCGAGCACCACTAATGTTGCGGGCGTGTTGCTGTAAATAATTTTAGGAGGAGCATTATTGAATTTTTCGCCGTTCGCGGCGCCATTTTCGCGCGCTATTGCTTCGTTCAGTTCGCCGGCCGTCATGCCCAGGCTCCAGCCGGGAGCATTTTTTTCCAGCAGAGCGGTGTATTTGTCCACCTGCGCATTGTCTTCAATGCCCGAAAACTTTGCGTTGGTCACCCGCATGGAAGTGAAGCGCGGCGTTTCGCCATTCTTTGCGTTGTCGAGCGTTGCTGTAAAAAATATCGCGCCGAAAACAGGCTCGTCTTTTCCTGTTTCCTTCAGCGAAACCGCAGCGCGGCCCTGAAGCTGGTTGCCATCGAGGCTTTCCGGCTGAGGCTCGTACATCGTTATTTCGCTTCCATCTGCAACTTCAACATCCTTTGGCCAGGGATTCTGCGCCAGCACCGCGAAAGACAGGCATGTAAGAGCAATCGTTAAAAGTAAATTCTGTTTCATACGTGGATGTTTACTTAGCAGTTAGACTCCTGTTATCACTCAACGCTTATCCTGTTTTGGAACTATATCATTTCTTTAACAAGGCAAATAAATATCGTCTAATTTATCTAAATTTAATACCCATGAAGCTGTTAAATATCTCCCTTCCAAAACTGCTGTTTATCACTGTTTTATTAAGCAGTTTTCATGCCGCAAAGGCCCAACGCCTCTCCCGCGACCTGCACGTTGATCTTTTAACAAACCAGGTGGGCTACCTGCCATCGGCCGTTAAAACATGTGTGTTAAAGACTTCTGAAAAAACTGCTTTCGAAGTCGTTGATCTCTCATCGGGAAAAGTGGTTCACCGCGGCACGCTTGTTCCCAAAACCGGAGATTTTGGAACCTACGCATCCGCAGCTTTCAGCAATGTAACCAGGGAGGGACATTATTATCTGCGGGCAGATACCATCCGTTCTTTTCCATTTGTCATTGCAAAAGATGTTTATCAACCTGTGATGAATAAGATCGTCGGGTATTTTGGCCTTCAGCGTTGCGGCGCCAGCGCTACCGGTTATCTTTCGCCGTGCCACCTCGACGATGGCATCCGCTTCGACAACGGAAAACACCAGGATGTGAGCGGCGGCTGGCATGATGCCAGCGACCTCCGGAAATGGGTTTCCGCAACTATTTACGGCGTGTTAGGATTGGCAAGGGCGTATGAGCTTGCAGAGGCCGCCTACCGCCCGGCCATTCTCGATGAACTGCGGTGGGGTAACCAGTATTTTTTAAAAATGCAGGAACCGCAGGGGTATGTCATGGATTTTGTTGGAGGCGACCTGAAAAAACATTCTGACAATAATCGCTGGACCGACAATGAAATTGAGAAGGGAGGGAAAGACATCCGGCTGGTTACGCCCACAGCCGGGGCTTCGGGCCAACCCATGCTCGTGTCGGAAAATTATGACGACAGGATCATCCAGACGCAACCCGTCGAGATGACGGCCGAATATAATTTCATCACCGCACAGGCGCTGGTTGCAAGAATCACATCCAAAACCGATGCGGCATATGCAAAGAAATGTTTGGATGCCGCAAAAAAATGCTACGACTGGTGTTTGCAGCAGCGGAAAGATACGAGTGCAGAAATTACCGGGTCGGCATTGCAGGCGGCGATCGAAATGTACCGCACCACACAGTCCGATGTCTATCGGAAACGGGCAACCGAACTGGCGCTTCTTTTACAACAACTGCAATCAACCGCCAAAGAAGGAAACGTTTCAGGTTTTTTCTACACTTCGCCTGGCAATCGTGAACCACACAAAAATATCTGGGTGGGCTGCCAGGCATTCATCGGCCTCAGCGACCTGGCAACATTATTTCCAAACGACAGCCACGTGCAAGCCTGGAAATCGATGATCAGGAGTTATGCGGATAATTATCTGCTCGCCATCTCTCAAAAAAATAATTTCCGTCTTGTTCCCTGGGCTCTTTATAGCAATGAAGACCCCGGCGGCAACAGGAAAGCCGGACAATACTGGTACCGGTACTTCATGCAGCCCGAACACGAATGGTGGGTGGGCATCAATTCAAATGTTGCCTCTGCCGGGATTGGATTGCTGAAGGCGGGAAAAGTGCTTGGTGATGAACAGATGCGCGGTTATGCACAAAGGCAGCTCGATTGGGTACTCGGCGCAAATCCGTTGAACAGCTCCACTGTTGAAGGCGTTGGCTACAACCAGCCGAAACACTTTGCAGGTTCTTCATTTATACCGAATGTGCCTGTGCTTCCCGGTGCTGTGCTGAATGGGTTAGGTGGCAACCACGATGACATGCCGGTAATAGGTGATGGTGACTGGCAGATATCGGAATACTGGACACCGATGGTGGCGCACACCCTGTGGCTAATGGCTGAACTGTCGCATGCAGGAAATATCATTTCAAAATAAATAAACATGAAACGTCCATCCGACAATTACAAAAAACAAAATATACGGATGAAAACAACAGGCATTTTTTGCTGCATGCTATTGCTGCACCTGGCCATATCCGGTCAAAATAGTTTGTCGCGCGTGAGCGTTGAGGGCAATAAATTCATGGTGAACGATACGATGATCATTTTTCATGGCGTCAATACAAGCGATCCCGAAAAACTGACGAGCGACGGCCATTGGAACGAGGAGTATTTCAAAGAGATCAAAAGCTGGGGCGCAAACCTGGTAAGGTTTCCTGTGCATCCTGCAGCATGGCGAAAGGTTGGAAATGATGCGTATCTGCAGATGCTGGACAAAGGAATAAAATATGCCGGAGATCTGGGCATGTACGTTGTGATTGACTGGCACAGCATCGGCAACCTATGCCTCGAAAAATACCAGGCGCCGTCGTATATCACGACAAAGAAAGAAACGCTCGACTTCTGGGACGTCATCTCTAACAAATACAAAGACAACACCACGGTCGCTTTTTTTGAATTGTATAATGAGCCGACTGTCAGTGGCGAAAGATTTGGGAACTGCAGTTGGAGCGACTGGAAAAAAATAAATGAACAGATGATCAAAACCATCAGGAAGAACGGTGCGAAAACGATTCCACTGGTGGCAGGCTTTAACTGGGCGTACGACCTTACTCCGATAGCCGACGATCCGATAGATGCAGAAGGCATTGCTTATGTTAGCCACCCCTACCCTATGAAACGGCAGAAACCGTGGGAGCCCCAATGGACCGCCGACTGGGGATTTGCAGCGAAAAAATACCCGGTGATCTTAACGGAGATCGGGTATTGCGGAAAGGACGATCGTGGTGCGCACGTACCAGTGATCAGCGACGACTCGTATGGCGATGCCATTACTCAATATACCAGGGAGAACAATATTTCTTATGTAGTGTGGGTGTTCGACCCGCAATGGGCGCCGATGATGATCGAAAACTGGGATTTCACGCCGACCATGCAGGGACGTTATTTTAAAAAAGCACTCGGACAACGCTAACCGATAACTCAAACCTAAAACTCATGCGCATAACCCTTACGGCTGCCCTTATCCTATTTTGCTTCTGCAACGCTTTTAGCCAATCGCCCGAAAAATCAGAAATGATCCGGAAGTATTTGGATGCTGCGGGTACAACGAAGATTTTCAATACGATGATGGATAACTTAATCGAGACATATAAAAAGAGTTACAGTTCAGTGGATACTACGTTCTGGAACGAATTCAGAAAAGAACTTACTGCCGACGGCCTCATTCAACTGATGTTGCCGGTATATGACAAATATTTAACCGATAAAGATCTCGATGCACTGATAACATTCTATACTTCACCGGCGGGAAAGAAATTGGCAGAAGTACAGCCGCTCATGGTGCGTGAATCGATGGAAGCGGGCGCAGCATGGGGAAAGTCAGTAGGCCTCAAAGTCATGGAACGCCTGAAAGAAAAAGGGTACACAGAATAAACCTTGCAAGTGCGGGCTAAGTTTACAGATAAGGTCCTTCTTCGATTAGTATTCTCAGGGAGGGCCGGTATTCCTGCAGGGCCTTTATCACTTCGGTTGAAGCTTTTGTACGATAGAGATACACTTCACGAAGGTTAGGAATCTTCAACAGGTCAAGAACCGCCTTATCATCCACATCTGTGAACGAAAGGTTAAGCACCTCGAGGTTTTGCAACTGCTGAAGATGAACCAATCCGGTACCATTCAATTTTGTTTTTTGAAGAAACAGCGATTTCACATTTTCCATTTTGCCGATGTGGTACAACCCGTCATCTTCTATTCCACTTGCCACCAGTGATAATTTTGAAAACATTTTCGCATATGGCGCCAGTTCACGTAACTGGCTGTTTGATAAAGGCGCCGGCGGGAACCTCATCGTCACTGCAAACAGGTTCTCATCGGCTGTAGTGTCGGGCTCGATAGTGATATTCAATCGCCGGGCCACCTCGTTCAATTCTTGCTGCAATTGCTTAAATTCCAAATCGGCGATCTGCTGCCTTCTCCGATACCTTTTCAACTGCGGCAATATTTCCTTCACCATCGCATCTGCGGTACTGTCTGCGCGAACATCTTCAACGCGCACCTTTGTGTTTGCACCGGCATTTATCCATAATTTGACCAGTGCCGTTTCCGAAGCGGTTAGCGGTGTTTTCCCTTTTGGCGGCATGCGTTCGTCATCCTCTTCAGGAAGAATAAGGCGCCTGTAAAGTTCGCTGCTATCAGCGATGCCCGGCACGATTCCCGCCGCTCCACTCTCCCCTCCTTTTACAATATTCTGCAATGAAACCATCGACAGTTCTCCCTTCGACCTGCTATCGTTATGGCAACCCATGCACTTTGCCTCAAAAACAGGAACGATGACATCATCATACACCAGCATTTCCGATTCAGCCTTCACTTCAACTTCGGGTACGTCGGCTCTGATAAGCGGCAGGTATTCACTCAAATAATTTTCGCCGTGTGTAAGCGCCCCACCCAGATGACTGGTATACGCCACGGCGCCATTACTGATAAGCAACGTCGCAAAATAAAACGGATAAAATCTTTTTGAATTACGGCTCAGGAAATAAAACGATGATGTGACCAATATGGAAATCCCTGTAATAACGCCCAACCATAAGTGGCGTTGCAGCAAAGACCCCGAATAATCGCCGGAAGCATAGAGCAAATATCCCGAAGCGATCGCCACCACCGCCGACAAAGCCGCGGCAACAAGAATAATGGTGATGATGTAATCGGCTTTACGCAACATCTTTGACCTGCGCAACAGCTCCAGGATCATCGCAACAATAATCAGCACGATCGGGAAGTGCAAAATTACCGGGTGAAACCTCCCAATCGTCAGCATCAGGTAGGGCACGTCTCCGGGTGTATAAAATGGCAACGCCAGCAATATCACAGCCGGCACAAAAAAAATCACGGCAAGCGCCAGGCGTTTGTTTGATACGGAGGGCTTCAATGGGTGTAGTAAATTATTTTCAGGCAAGTATTTCTGATAACGTTTTTTTGCTGTCTGCAAATTGGGGTATGTTGATACCCTGCGCATGCAGCATGGTCAGGTAAAGATTGGCCAGGTTGGTTTCTTTCTTGAATATGATGTTTTGTCCTGTTTTCAGCTTTCCACCACCTTTGCCCGCCAACACGATCGGCAGGTTGCTGGGCGCGTGCCTGTTTCCGTCGCGAAGGTCGGAAGTGAACATGATCATCGAATTATCCAGCAGTGTGCCGTCTCCTTCTTTGATGCCGCGCAGCCTTCCCAACAGGTAAGCGTACTGCTCGATATGCCACGCCGAAATACGCAAATATTCTTCAAGCGTTTCGTCCTTATTCATGTGGTGAGAGATGGAGTGATGGTTGCCATGAACTCCGTCGAGGAAGGTAAAATTACGGTTGCTCACCGAGTTGCCGAACATAAAGGTGCTCACGCGGCTGGCATCGCTCCAGAATGCCAGGGTTATGATGTCGAACATCAGGCGCGTTTTCTCAGTAACATCCACACCGCCGTACATTTCAACATATTCATCAATATTCTGGTTCACGCGGATCAATTCTTTTTTAATGTCGGGCGTGATTTTTTCCGAAAACTTTTCAAGGTTCGCTTTGTTGGAAATTCTTTTTTCAACGCTGTAAATAGATTCGAGGTATTCGGACAATTTATCCTGGTCGGAACGGCCGAGATTCTTTTTAAGTGAATTGGCGTCCTCCAGCACAACGTCAAGTATGCTTTGCTTGAATGGATCGGATTCGGGTTTCTTTCCCGGTATAAACGAGCGGAACAACCTGTCGAACGCCATCCGCGGATCGATTTCCTTCGACATCGGCTGAACGGGTGTTTTCCAGGAGATGCTCGAACCGTACAGCCGCGTAAACCCGACGTTTATATCCACGCCGGTAGTTATCCTGTCAAGCCCATATTCAAGCGAAGGGAATAATGTTTCATTTCCTATATGATTCGCAATTAACTGGTCAACAGAAATTCCGCCACTATTGATATTATCACCGATAGTTTGCTTAATGGGCATGCACGTGAGCAAGCTGGCAGACTTCGCATAATGTCCGTCGGCGCCCTGGAAAATGGAATTGTGATTCATCAGTTCACCCAGCACCTGGATATCATTTTCAAAACCGTGCAGCGGTGCAAGCTGCCTGCTCAACGAAAAATTCCTTCCAACAGTTGAGGGTGTCCAATGATCGGGATGCACGCCGTTCGGCATAAAGAGAAAGCCCGTTCTCACCGGCGGCTTTTTTGCCGAATAGCCGGATCCGGGAAAGCCCATAGCGTCAAGAAAAGGGAGCGCAATGCATACCCCGAGTCCTTTTAACATTCTCCTGCGTGATATTTGCCACTTCTTTTGCATATTAACTGGTTGATTTCTTTTCAAAGTCGTTGGTCTTCATCAGGAAAGGATAACTCTTCACTATTTCTATCAAAAACAGTTGCGGGTTGAAATTGTTTTCGAGCAGGCATGCATCCAGTCTGCGCAACGCCGGTTCATCCGCAAACAACGTGGATCGTCCCAGTGCATACGATAATATCTTGGATGAAAAGTTGCGCGCGATCTTTTGCTTTTCTTTCAGCAACAGGCGTTTGAGCTCGGCGGGGCCGTTAAACGTGCTGCCATCAACCATTACGCCACCGGCGTCCACCGGCGCCTCGCCATAGGAGGTGCGCCATTTTCCTACCGGGTCAAAATTTTCAAGACCGAAGCCAAGCGGGTCCATTTTCACGTGGCACGACTGGCAGGCCGGATCGGACCTGTGCCGCAGCAATATCTTTTTTAACCCGAGCTGGCTGTGTGCCGTGGGGTCCTCGGTTAACTCAGCTACCACTGGCGGCGGAGGAGGCGGCGAAATACCAAGCAGTTGCTCGAGCACCCATTTTCCCCTGGTTACCGGGCTGGTGCGCAACGGGAACGACGTGGTGGATAGCACGCTTCCCATGCCCAGCACACCACCGCGCGAAGAATCGGTGAGCACCGTTTTTTGAAATTTATTGCCCTTAACCCCTTCGATGCCGTAATAATCAGCAAGCTCTTCATTCACAAAGGTGTAGTTGCTGCTGATGAGGTCGAGCAGATTTTTACTGCCGGTGAGTACATAATAAAAATATTCCACCGTTTCCCTGTACAGCGCCTGCCGCAAAGGCATATCGAACCTGGGATATTTTTTTGGATCCACGATCGGCTGGTCATCTATAAGCTTTGTAATGCCCAGCCACTGCGACGAAAACGTTTCTGCAAATCTTTTTGCTTTCGGATCGGCCAGCATGCGGCGTACCTGCGCGTCCAGCACCGCCGTGTCGTGCAGCTTTTCTGCATAAGCGAGGTCGAACAGCTCCTGGTCGGGCATGCTGCTCCATAAAAAATAGGACAGCCTGCTGGCCACTTCAAAATCGCTGAGCGGGTAAGCGCCTTCTTTTTCAGGCTCTTCTTCCACGCGGTATAAAAAATTTGGAGAGATCAATACTGTTTTAAATGTTTCCGCAATGCTTTCGTTGAAACGCCGGGGATCCGCAATGGAATCCTTGCCGGCGTACACCTTGCTGAACAGATCCATCAGCTTGGTCTTCTCATCATCCTTTAAAAACCTGCGGTATGCTTTGGTGGCGAACGGAACGATCACTTTTTCTGCGGCCGTTTCGGGCGCATTGAACCTGGTGAAATTGTCGCTGAACAGTGAAAGGACCCAGTTGAACAGCCTTTCGTACCAGGTATGGGTGTATACCACGGGAACCACTTTCCGCCACAACGATTCGTCATGATAAACCTGGCTCATGATCGAGTCGGCGGCATCGTAATATCTTTCGAGCTTTAACGGTGTAAAGAACAGTGCCCCGCCCTGGTTGTCGAACCCGCCGCCTCCCGAACCGTCGGAAGGAAAGTAATTTCTTGCATCGAAGTCAACCTGCAGCAGGTCGAGCATCGTGTAATGATATTCGTTATGACTGAGGCGCCTGATGACGACCCTGCCGGGATTTTTTTCCTCCAGCGACGTTTGAAGTATGCCGTTAATGCCGTCAACAAGCGTTGTGTACTCCTTTTCGGAAAGATGCCCCTCCGATTTTGGCGGCATCGCACGTGTTTTTATCTGGTCAACCACCTTGAGCCACAACTGGCCGTTTTTGATCACCCTGTCCTTTTCCTTGTAATTTTCGAGATTAACGCCGCCTTTGGTTTTACCAGTGTTGTGGCAGCTATAGCAATTTTTATCGAGAAGGGGTATGAGTACCTTGTTGTAATCATACAGGTCCTGTGCCTTAGTTTGCATAAGGAACACGGTCAGGATCAGCGAAATGGCAAGTCGTTTGTTAGTCATGAGTCAGGCAGTGGTCCTAATTTACTAAATGAAAGTGATTGAACCGTACTTTTCCATGCTGTCATGCCAATTTTTTAATATTTCTCATGCTATTTTTTTCGAAAAGCCGGTGGGCGCCGCTATTCTGACGTAGAGGTGAGATGAATGATCAGCCGCCTGTTGCCCAAAAAAGAAATATTATCGGAATTGTTCTGCAGGAAAAAAAGCTGGAACACATTTTTATCGAGAATCTCCAGGTTCTGCCGCGTTTCCGGCGTCAGCGACTCCTTTAATACAGAGAAGGCATCTTTTTTAATCATGCCATAGTAACGGGTAGAGGTACTTTGTACCTGGAAGAAGCAGTAGCTGCCCCTTGGCAGCTTACCTTCCAGCGTTGCAAGTTCGTTGTCCGGAATATTGATGAAAAAATAAATCATGACACTGGCGGCGTAATTTGATTAGTCAACCATTCATCGGTGGCATCGGCAAGGATTGACACGGTATCCTGCTTGCCGGCTTTAAACATGTGATTTGCCTTTTCGATTTTCACCAGGGTCGATTGCGGCAGCGCAGCGCATACGGCTGCTATCAGATCCCACGTAGCCAGCTCATCGCGCGTGCCCTGCAAAAACAGCATCGGCAGGTGAACATCTTTAAGGTGTTCGGCACGTTCGGTGGACGGTTTTTTGGGAGGATGAAGAGGAAAGCCGAAGAAAATTATCCCTTTTACGCCAGCGTCGGGGTGAGCCGACAGGTATTGTGAGCTCATACGGCCGCCAAACGACTTGCCGGATGCGAACAAAGGCAGCGAGGGGAACAGTTCCCGGGCACTTTTTATGGCTGCTGCGATTGTCTTATGTGCCACCGCCGGCACATCGGGTCTTCCCTTTTTATTTTCGGTGGATGGAAAATTAAAGCGAACCGTAACAACTCCTTTGGCGGCAAGCAAATTGGCAAGCGAAACCATGAAAGCATGGTTCATACCTGCACCGGCCCCATGGGCCAGCGTGATGATGCAATAAGGGTTTTCCGGAACGATGGCTTCTGCGGAAACACTACCGATGTCGGAGCTCACCTGGAGGGTAAAAGACTTCGTGTTCATCAATGGGTAATTTACTAATAAAAAGCACCATCAGCATAACATAGAGAAAAGAAAAAATTCACTTTCCCGGGCAATTGCAATGTCCGGCAATTTCAGAATCCCCTAACTTGAGGAACGATTTACGCATAAACATGGTTTATAGCATTTTTGGGTTCGTTACAATATTTGTGAAAAACAACTGCTTAGCGATGAAGGTCAAACTGTACAAATCGTTATTCATCTTATTCTATATATCGCTGTCAACTATCCCGTCAGCGTTTACCCAGGAACGAGAGCTGTCAGCCTCGGAACTCAAAAAATTATCGATAGAAGAGCTGATGAACCTCAGGGTTACGCTCGTTACGCGAACGCCGCAAAAACTTACGCAGTCTGCATCCGCCATCCAGGTGGTCACCGGCGAAGACATTCGCAACTCCGGCGCTACCAATATCGCCGAAGCCCTGCGGCTGGTATCCAACCTGCAGGTTTCGCAAATGAGCTCAAACGCATGGATCATCGGTGCGCGTGGCTTCAACACGCTTTTTGCTAATAAGCTGCTGGTGATGATAGACGGCCGCACCGTGTACACCCCTTTATTTGCCGGCGTGCTGTGGGATGTTCAAAACGTTTTGCTGGAGGATGTGGAAAGGATCGAAGTGATCAGCGGACCGGGAGCCACTTTATGGGGAGCGAATGCAGTGAATGGCGTAATCAATATCATCACTAAAAACAGCGCGGAAACGCAGGGGCTGTATGTTTCGGCGCTCGGCGGATCCTTCATGAAGGACGAGTTCGCTGCACGCTGGGGCGGAAAAATCGGCGAGAAGATGTCCTATAAAGTGTACGGACAGCATTTTGACCGCAAAAGCTCATTAGCACCAGACGGCACCTCCGCCGCCGATGATGCCTGGAAAAATACACAGGGCGGTTTTAAAATGAATTGGGCAGGCAAAAAATCAAACACGTTCACCGTCCAGGGCGACTATTATGGAGGGGCGATTGGCTATACCGGCGGCAACTCCGACTTCAACGGTCAGAATTTGCTCGGCAGATGGAGGCAGCGATTTTCTGAGAACTCCGATATGACGCTGCAGGCGTACTACGACAGGTATTATAGAGAGGATGCGCCAAACGGCAACTCCGATGAAATCAACACCTTCGACATCGACTTCCAGCACCGGGTTGCGGTGGCAAAGCGCCACACAATTCTATGGGGACTGGGTTACAGAAGAGTTAAAGACAAATTCGTCTCCAACGGCAACAACGTTGCCATTCTGCCGGAAACAAAAAATCTTGACCTGGTAAACTCATTTATACAGGATGAAATTTCGGTTTCAAGCAGCTTCAAATTAACCTTGGGCACAAAAATATCGCACAACGTTTACACGGGAATTGAAGTACAGCCGAGTATTCGTGGGCACGTTACCGTTAAGGACAGGGATCTGCTGTGGGCCGCCATCTCGCGGGCCGTTCGCACACCGAGCCGGGTGGATGCGGATTATTTTTCTCCGCCCGAAGCTCAACCACCAACAGTTTTCAGCGTAGCAGGGGGACCGGATGTAGTGTCCGAAAAAGTTTATGCATACGAAGCAGGTTACCGTATGCAGCCGAACAACAAATCCACTTTTTCGCTGGCAACGTTTTACAATGTTTACAACGATATTTACAGTTTGGAACCGGTTCCCGGAACACTGACTTACCAAATTCAAAACGGAACGAAGGGAACGTCGTGGGGCGCAGAGCTAAGCGGCACGTACCAGGTGCTCAACAACTGGCGGCTTCGCGGCGGGTACACCTATTTCGACAAAAAACTGGAAGCCAAACCGGGTCATACCTTCGATCCCTCCTACCTGGCGAACGATGTGCAAAACCAGTTCATGCTGCAGTCGATGGCCAATTTCTCAAGCTTCGATTTTGACGTTGCAGCGAGGTATCTCGATTACATCCCGGCAAGTCTCGCTACCCAAAAAGTGCCCGCATATTTTACATTCGATGCCCGGCTGGCTTACACATATAAGCGGGTGGAATTTTCTGTTGTGGGCCAGAACCTGGCCAGCAAAAGGCATACAGAATTCAATACCCGGCCCATCCCACGAAGCGTTTACGGAAAAGTAGCCCTCCGGCTCTAACACCACCAGGCTTATTCTGTTCGAAGGCTCGTTACAGGGTTCGCCAATGCGGCTTTTACCACCTGCAAACTTATGGTCAACGCTGCTATCATCAACGCCACGCCGCCCGCTATCGCAAACATCCACCACTGAATATCGATCCTGTAGGCAAAATCCCGCAGCCAGCGGGTCATTACGTACCACGCAACAGGCGTGGCAACAAGGATGGCAACCCCTACCAGCAATAAAAAATCCTTTGACAGCAACCTGATAATAGCCGCCACGCTCGCTCCAAGCACCTTGCGAATGCCTATCTCCTTTACACGCTGTTTTGCAAATAAGGCAATCAACCCAAACATGCCCATGCAGGCAATCACGATCGTTAGCAAAGCAATTCCGTTGGTTACTTTCAACACGCCTTCCAGCAAGGTATATTGCTTGTCTACTTTATCGCTCATTAATTCATAGCTGAAGCCGCGGCGCGAGGGCATTGTTTTGAACTGCTGCTCTAATTGCGCCACTACGGGCTTCACATATCCCGCGTCGGTACGAATACTCAGGAAACGGTTATTAAGCGAAAGCTTGCCATTGTATCCATGAATAATCGGCTGAATGCAGTTTTGCAGATCCTGGTAGTGAAAGTCTTCAAGTACGCCCACTACGGTATAAGTTTCGTCTTCTCCCCTTGCCTTTATCTGCTTTCCAACCGCATTCTTCCACCCAAAGGCTTCCATGGCTGTGCGGTTAATGTGAACGGCATTTTTCTGCGATGCTCCCAGGCGGTCGTCAAAATTTCGTCCCTGCACCAACGGTATTTTATACACATTGATATAGCCGGCATCGGCAGGCGCCTGGCGGAGGCTCACTTCCACATTTGTAACAGGGTCATAAAAACCGTTATAACTCTGGTCGTACTGCGTTGGTATAACCCGGTTCGTTGACACTGCCCTGACGTGCGGGTTCTTTTTAAGTTCATTGATAATGCTTTCAAACCTTGTACCTGCAGATACAGGATCACGAAAGGCCATGTCGAGATTTATTACCGCCACGTTCTCCTTATTAAATCCCAGCGAAGACGTTTTCATAAACGCAATCTGGCGGCTAAAAATCACCGAAATGCAAATAATTGTAATGGCAAGCGCAAACTGCACGGCAATAAAAATATTCCTGACGCCACTGCTGCGATAACTGCCGGAATTCAATTTTCCCTTAACAGCATCGGTCACTCTGATAGCAGTCAGCCGCTGTGCAGGCACGGCTGCTGCAATGATGGTAAAGAAAATGCAGAGTCCCCCGAAGAGAATGATGAGCGGGTAGTCGTTCGCCAATCCGATTTCTATCTCCCCGAAATTATCTTTTATAATCGCCGACACCGCCGGCAGCAGCAACGAAAATATCAACCACGACAGTAGAATGGAAATGCCCACGATCAGGCCATTCTCAATACAGAACTGGAAAACGATATTTCTTTTGTTGCCGCCGATCATTTGCCTCACAGCCACTTCTTTCGATCGTGAATACATGCCCGCAACATTCAGGTTCACCAGGTTGACAAGAACGATCAATAAAATAAAAATGCCCGCTGTTACAGCCCCTCTGACGATTACACCGGTGATGGCCGCTCCCTCTTCCGTTATCTTTTTAAAGGGAACCGCAATCACTTTGTTGCCTTTGTGCTCCGGTGCGTAATTGAGATTAACGATCTCTTCAATTTTAGCATTGAGCGTTTTCGCATCACTGCCCTTCCTGATTCTTAAATAATTCGAGGCAAAGGTATTGTACCAGCCGGCAGACGAACGGAAACCGGCGTCGGATGCAAGTATGGCTGTGGGAATTAAAACAACAGGCCTTACCGTCGAGTTCGAAGGCACATGTTCAAGCACGCCTTTTACCATCAATTGCAATGAGTCGTCGGCCACGATAATTTTTCCTACGGGATTTCCGTTGCCGAAAAATTTTTCCGCAATCTCTTCAGACAGTACAATAGAAAATTTATCACGCAGCGCAGTAGATGGATCGCCGTATTTAAAGGGGAAACGAAAAACATCAAAATATCCAGTATCCACAAATGTGGTGGTTTCCTGGAACTCTTTATTTCCATATTTCAGCCACGGATAATACCACTGCTGTATATGCGAAGCCGCTTCCACTTCGGGACATTTCTTTACGATCTCACCAAGCAGCGGATACGTGGTCATGGAAAATTCACTTCCGTCCGGCGCTTTTGTTTTCAGGTAGTACATCTTGTCGATCTCACGCATGTTAGCGTCGGCGCCGAGAAACTGGTAGCTCACCACGGCCAGTACCATGATGCAGGCAAGGCCGGTTGACAATCCAACAATGTTCACGACGCTGAACAACTTATTTTTTCTCAGTTGCCGGAAAGCGGATTTGAAATAGATTTTGAGCATGTGCCGAATTTACGAGGTTACGCCCTGGGACAACCAAAGCGGTGCCAGAACGTTAACCTGCTCTTAACCAATGGCATCCGGAGTAATCAGTTGTATTGTGCTGTACGGTTTTGAAACGGCTAGTGTATCAAAAAAAATCACCGTTCGTATCAAAAGCGGGCATTCACATTTCCTTCACGTTTTACAAAGTGATTGAAAATCACCGTTGTAAGCAAATGGCACACGGCATGTTTTAACCGGCACATGACCGACAGGGACTATAACGAATGTGTACGGCTTCATGCAGACGGCCTATACAGGTTCATCCTGAAAAACATAAAAAACAGGGAGGATGCCCGCGATATAGTGCAAACGGCGTTTGAAAAAATGTGGCGAAAACGAGAAACGGTTGATACCGTCACCAGCAAATCATTTCTTTTCACGGTCGCCTATAATGAAATGATCGACCAGCTAAGGAAAAAACATAACAGGGTCACGCTAACTGAAAGACCATTGTACCAAAACCGCAGCGACGATCACAAAAAATGGCTGGAGATTGCCTTCTCGCAATTAACCCGCATACAACGTACGCTGGTTTTGCTGAAAGACTGGGAGGGATATTCATACGAGGAAATAGCAGCCATTACCGGGCTGAACATCACGCAGGTGAAAGTGTATCTGCACCGGTCGAGGCTGCAGTTGAAAAAGTTTTTCGGCAGCGTTGAAAATATAATAGAAACATACTGACGTAAAGGTTTAGCCGGCAGGCGGCGGTTCATTGCTGAACCGCTGTTCCATTGCCTGATCTATTTCGCGAAGCGAATAAAGCTTTGATGGATCGGCGGCCGGTCTCAACTGCACATGGGGCGCGTCTTTGAATCTTCGCCACAGCATGCCCGCGTCCAGCCCGAGCTGTTTTGCAATCAACGCATACGTGGAGTAACCGTTCATGCCGTTTATTTTTTTGCGAAGGCTCCACTCCGCCCTGTTGTTTACTACCCACATGCAATCTACGGCCTCACCCCACTGGTGCCATGAGTACCCGGGAATGCAATTCGTAATATGCGGCCCATTGCGCGGCCCAACGCTCTCGATACAATCTGCAAGAAAATGCGCACGATTCTTCTTGAGCTGCGCCACTTTCTTTTGTATTTCTTCCCTCGTGCGCGATTGCCTCCAGTAAATTGCCTGGGTAAAGGGTGTTCTGAGCCCCTCTGTGGGGCGCATCTCTATTCCTTTCTCGCTGCAACGATGCAGCAGCTCTTCAGTAATGCCTTTAAAATCCGTGACGAGTAAATTGAGATCTGCTGCCATTTTTTGCGTTTTAGACGGTAGAATCCAGTTTTTAGCAACAGCGTTCAGAAGGCCGGAATATTATCGAACTCCATGAGGTGAGACCACTATATTAATCATATTTCTTTATTCTGCAATAAAAAACCACCGCGATAAACTGCGGTGGTCTGGCGCCCTTGCGCCACAGTATCTTAATGAAAAATCCTGGTTAGGCGATACTAACGGGACGTTTCCATGAATTGACTGTTGATTTCATGAATACCTCCTTTTGTTTGATGAAAGGCAAAGATACGGATTTGTCAAAAAACAACTTGTGAATGAAAGTTTATTTCTCCAGCGGCGACCAGAAATCATTCTGCTTTTAGTGTTGTGGCGGGACTGATCATGGCGGCCTTTAGCGCCTGCGAACCTACGGTAAGCAACGCGATCAGTACCTGAAAGACAAACGTAGCCGGAAACAGCCACCAGGCAAGGTTTACTTTATAGGCAAAATTCATGAGCCATGCGGTTATTGCATAATAGCCGATTGGCACTGTAATGATAAAGGCGAGTGTTACCAGCAAAATGAATTCTTTGGAGATTACCTGCACCACCTGGCTAATCGATGCGCCGAGCACTTTACGGATGCCAATCTCCTTCGTTCTGCGCGCGGTCGAATAGATGACCAGGCCCAGCAGGCCAAGGCAACTGATGACAATCGTAAGAACGCTTGCGCACTTCAGCAGGAGCGCTGTTTTCCGCTCATTGTCGTAGTAACTCCTGACGGTCTCGTCCTGGAAGTGGTACTCAAAGTTGTCTTGTGGATATATTGACGAGAACGCCTCTTCAATCCGGGTGATTGTATTCGGCCACGAGGTACCGCTGGCAAGGCCAACATTGAATGTCCGTTGATTTTTTGCAAACGTCGAAATGGCAAGGGGTTTTATCGCGTTGTGCAGCGACTGCTGATGAAAGTCAGCAACCACACCCACAATGGGCACCCGCCTGTCGTTCCATTCTAATTCTTTCCCCACTGCTTCCTC
>CBIGXK010000015.1:0-23437 GCA_966193805.1 uncultured bacterium
TGCGAAACCTGAAGTGATCGCGCTTGAGCAGAAGAAGAAGTCGGATGCGGAAACCAAGATCACGGTGATTCGTGAAAGCCTCTCGCAATTGTAAGAAAAACACTTCGGTTTTTTGGTGTTTGCACCTTGTGCAGCCTTCTCCCCCATTCTATCTTTACAACCTCATGAGAGAATGATCAACGGGGAGTTTTTACCGTATGCCCCGGACCCTGATCAGGTCCTGAAGACGGGTAATTAATCCATTAAAACAAGAATATGAGTGAAAGAAGATTTCCCCCCGGGGAAGGGCTACGTGTGTTAAGCCGCGAAGAGGCGCTGCAGGTGAAGGGAGGTAACGGCTGGTTGCAGTTGCTGCTGAAATTCACTTCCTATGGCGTCACCTATTTTTTCAAAATGGGTGTACGCGAGGGCCGAAGAATGCGCGATCTGATTTAATTACATTGACCACTTAAAAATCATGCAACATGAAAAAACAACTGATATCCACAAATCATTTACCCGAGTTAACATTTGATGAATGCAACACAATTACGGGCGGGGGAGACATCAAAAGTACAGTGAAGTGCATTGTTTACGCGCTCGCAGGAAAAGGCGGCGGCGGCGGCGGAATGCGTACGTTTTTGTTGGGCCCCACGCTATGGGGATTGGCCCGTGTTGTAGGAGTAGTGGTAGGATGTGCGAACTTATAAGAAAAAGGAACATCCGGCATGGATGTTCCGCATTGTACACAACTAAGATGAATCATCCTGCTGCAGGCAGGAACAAACCTGCCGGAATGAAAAAATTTATCCTGCTGGCGATTGCGGTATTGCTCACGTTGTTACTCTGTCTGGCGCTTTTTTATTACGGCAGGCAGGAGGGAACAATGGTGAGGCAGCAGATCGAAAGCAAATAACAGAAGTAACAGACTGGAAGATACGATGAGGAAGTACTGCCGTGTGAGGCAAAGGGATTTGACGGATTGTGGTGCCGCGTGCCTGGCGTCGGTATTTGCGCATTACGGATTACATGTTCCGGTTGCCCGCATAAGGCAATGGGCGGATACGGATCAGTCGGGCACCAGCGTATATGGATTGTTACAGGCGGCAAAAAAAGTGAACATGGAGGCTAAGGCAGTAAAGGCGACTTCGTGTTCACTGCCGTCTGTATCTTTTCCTGCCATTGCACACGTGATCGTGCAGGAATCAATCACTCACTTTGTGGTGATTGACTCGATGAGGGCAAGCGAAGTGACTGTGATGGATCCGGCAGAAGGGCACTTCAGAAAAATGTCTCTGCAGGCGTTCAGTGAAGTATGGACGGGCGTATTGTTAATATTAGTGCCTGGCGAGGGGTTCCAAACTAACAGAAAATCCAGTAACCGGAAAAAAATATCGGCACTCATTCGCCCGTACAGAACATCGCTGTTCATCGCCATGCTTTGCTCGATTGGCTTTAGCATCATCGGCATTACCGGCACCATGTACCTCAGGCAGGTGGTTGACGGCGTGCTGGAAACGGAGGAAACGGCAATGCTTGCCTTTCTTTCCCTGGCAATGATATTCATGCTGGTGCTGCAGTATTTAACAGGATTGCTGAAGGGCTACCTTGTATTGAGAACGAGCCAATCTATAGACGGTAAGCTCGTGCTGGGTTATTATCATCACCTGCTGCACCTGCCGCAAAAGTTCTTTGACACGATGCGAACCGGCGAGATGGTCAGCCGCATCAACGATGCCACGATGATCAACTCCTTTGTAAATGAGGTGGTCATGAATGCCGTTGTGGACGTTATGATCCTGATTTCTTCAATCGTATTAATGTTCGTGTATTATTGGAAGCTGGCAATAGTAATGCTTTTGATTGTACCCGTGTATGGGTTATTGTTCTATTTGAGTAACCTGGTGAACAAAAAATGGCAGCGCAGGATCATGGAAGAAGGAGCAACGCTCGAATCATTGTTGGTTCAAACCCTTACTGCGGCATCCACTATCAAAAAGCTGGCAATCGAGCAGCATATTTATGAAAAGGTGAGGATAAAATATGTGCGGTTACTGCAGATGGTTAGGCATTCGGCGTGGCGGCATACTTCCATTCATGTGTCGGCCGATTTCATTACGCGCATATTCACTGTTTTGGTTTTATGGGCAGGCTGCTATTTCGTTTTTGCGAAAAACCTTACTAAGGGCGAGTTGCTGGCCTTCTATGCTTTGATCAGTTATTTTACATCGCCGGTGCTCAGCCTGCTGTCTGTCAATAAGAACGTGAGGGATGCCCTGATCGCTGCGGATAGATTATTTGAGGTAATGGAGATGGAAAAGGAGGAGGCTGATGGCGGATACGCAAACTTCAGCAATGCGTTTTCTCCGCTGGCGGGACTTCATGCAGAGCGGCAAAAGTATCCCCCGCTGGCGGAACTTCGTGCAGAACGGCAAAAATATCCCCCGCTGGCAGGACTTCGTGCAGAGCGGCAAAAATATCCCCCGCTGGCGGGACTTCGTGCAAAGCGGCGAAAGTATCTCCCGCTGGCGGAACTTCGTGCAGAGTGGCAAAAGTATCCCCCGCTGGCGGGGGTGGCGCGAAGCGCCGGGGGTGGACCAGGCGACATCGAATTTAGAAATGTATCCTTCCGCTACGGCAACGGCAAAATAATCCTTGACGAGATGAACCTGTTTATCCCAAAGGGCTCATGTATTGGAATAAAAGGAGAAAGCGGCTCGGGCAAGTCAACACTCGCGGCATTGCTGCTGAAATTATACCAACCCCTGCAAGGCACCATCTCCATCAATAACATTGATCTTTCAATGATCAACAACAAAGCACTGCGGTCGCTGGTGGTATCGGTGCCGCAATTCACTGAACTGTTCAATGGCACAGTCCGGGAGAATATTATCCTCGACAAAACCTGTGATGAAGAAAAACTCAACAGCATCACCAGTCGGCTGGGGGTACTCAATTTTTTTGAAAATGACTCCCAGGGATTGGAAACGGTAATTTATGAACAGGGCACAAACCTTTCGGGCGGACAGCGCCAGCTCGTCTCCATTGCAAGGGCACTTTACAGGGATCCGCCTGTGCTGATTTTGGATGAGCCAAGCGCTTCGCTGGACGCAGAAACAGAAAATAAAATTATGCAAACGATTGAGTGGTACAATAAGCAGGGAAATACGGTGATAATTATCAGTCACAGCGACGCAGCTTTGAAAATTTGCAATAATATTGTGGTTCTGAAAAACGGAAAGATAGTATAGGACAATTATATAGTACATTTATCACTTAAACCAACCCACGCACAAATGAAGTTCAGGCTTTACGCGGTAATCGCTACGTTGTTTATTGTTCCGTCTCTTTATTCGCAAAACAGTTCAGGCAATGCCTCCGGCATTATTCCGAAGCCAGTGAGCCTGAAAACGAACAATGGCACATTTCGCATCGACAGGAACACGGTGATCGTTGCTGATGAAGGAAACCGGGATGCAGCAGATTTTTTCAACAAATACCTGGAAGACTATTACGGATTCAACCTGAACACGGCTGAATCGGCTCAAAAAAATTATATCAGATTTTCGTCCAGGACGTTTGTAAAAGCGCCGGAAAACAAGGAGCATTACACCTTTACTTCGACATCGAAGGGCGTTGACATTACCGGCGACTCGTACGACGGCACCTTCAGAGGTACGCAAACGCTGATTCAACTGCTGCCGCCGGCAAAGGCTACGTCGCTTTCCATACCGCAGGTATCTATCGACGACCAGCCACGGCTGGGATACAGGGGGCTTATGCTCGATGTGGGCAGGCACTTCTTCGGCGTTGATTACGTAAAGCGGTTCATTGATTACATCGCGCTGCATAAGATGAATACCTTTCACTGGCACCTTACCGAGGACCAGGGATGGAGGATAGAGATCAGGAAGTACCCGAAACTTACTGAAGTCGGAGCCTACCGCGATGGCACCATCATTGGCCACCATCCCGGAACGGGCAACGACAATATCCGCTACGGTGGCTTTTACACGCAGGAGGAAATTAAGGATGTACTGGAATACGCGAAGAAAAGACATATAACGGTCGTCCCCGAAATTGAAATGCCCGGTCACGCCGGCGCGGCGCTCGCCTCCTACTCCTACCTCGGATGTACCGGCGGACCCTACGAGGTGAGCCAAACATGGGGCGTGCACAAGGATGTTTACTGTGCTGGCAATGATTCAGTATTTACTTTCCTTGAAGGTGTGCTCGATGAAGTGATGGAACTCTTCCCGTCCGAATACATTCACATCGGTGGTGATGAATGTCCGAAGGATGCCTGGAAAGTGTGTCCGAAATGCCAGAAAAGAATCAAGGAGCTGGGCCTGAAAGATGAGCATGAATTGCAGAGCTATTTCATTCAGCGCATTGAAAAATATGTCAACAGTAAAGGCAAGAAGATCATCGGATGGGATGAGATCCTGGAAGGCGGTCTTGCCCCAAATGCAACAGTGATGAGCTGGAGAGGCGAAAAAGGTGGCATTGAAGCGGCAAAGCAGGACCATGATGTGATCATGACCCCTACTACTTACGTTTACTTCGATTACGCGCAGCAGAAGAATGAAGATTCATTGGTCATCGGCGGCTACCTGCCCATTGAGAAGGTGTATGGCTACGAGCCGGTGCCGCAGGTGCTTAACGACGCGCAAAAGAAAAGAATTTTAGGTGGACAGGCTAACGTGTGGACGGAATACATGAGCAATCCGCGCAAGGTCGAATACATGATCTTCCCCAGGGTGGCAGCGTTGAGCGAAGTTTTGTGGAGCCCTGCAAAGAGCCGCAACTGGGACGACTTTAAGAAAAGACTTCCCCTTCAACTGAAGAGGTACGATTTGTGGGGAACCAATTACAGCCGCGCTTACCAAACGGAGAAAGCACAACTTGGAACAGCAACGAAATAAAAATCAATTAATGCCTGCCACTATGGAAATTCACCAAAAGCAATTGTATTTATGAGCATGGTTGATTCATTTGAGAAAATACCTGTAAAAATTTTTCACGACCTGAAAGACGGTTCTGCATTCGCGGCCAACCAGATTGCCGCACTGATTCGCGAAAAGCAAAAAAATAATGAAAAGTGCGTGCTGGGTCTCGCAACGGGCAGTACACCCAAAACACTATATGCAGAGTTGGTGCGCCTCCACAAGATGGAAGCGCTCAGCTTCAAAAATGTGATCACTTTCAACCTCGACGAGTATTACCCACTCGACAAAGATGCATTGCAGAGTTACAACCGGTTCATGAAAGTGAACCTGTTCGATCATATCGACATCGACGCAGCGAATATTCACATACCCAACGGCGAAATAGCGAAGGACGCCATCAAGGCACATTGCGCAGCCTATGAAAAGGAAATTGAAGACGCCGGCGGTATCGATCTGCAGATACTGGGCATTGGGAACAACGGTCATATCGGTTTTAATGAACCCGGTTCAAACCTGAATTCAAGAACAAGGCTGGTGGCGCTCGACAACTCAACCAGGATCGCCAACTCCTACGAGTTCACCAATATTTCACAGGTGCCGCGGCTGGCCATCACCATGGGCATTAGCACCATCCTGAAGGCGAAGAAGATCATTCTCCTGGCCTGGGGGCAGTCGAAAGCGCCGGTAATACAAAAAGCAGTCGAAGAACATGTGACCGAACAAATACCGGCGTCACAACTGCAGCTCCATAATGACTGCTTCTTCATTCTCGACGAGGCCGCGTCTGCCGAACTAACGAGGTTTAAATCACCGTGGCTCACAGGCGAACTGGAATGGACGCCCAAAATGATCAAGAAGGCTGTCGTCAACATAGCGCTCAAGATTGGCAAGCCGCTGCTCAGCCTTACCAACACCGATTATAAGGACAACGGCCTCGGCGATCTTCTGGTGGAACGTGGCGATGCCTACGAGATCAACCTGGAAGTGTATTACATGCTCAGGGACACCATCACCGGCTGGCCGGGCGGTAAGCCGGATGTCAACCTGCCGAACCACCCCGAACGCTCGGTGCCCTACCCCAAAAGGTGCATCATCTTTTCTCCCCACCCCGACGATGACATCATTTCCATGGGAGGAACCTTTCAGCGCCTGCACGACCAGGGACACGACGTGCACGTGGCCTACCAAACGTCGGGAAACATTGCGGTCACCGACGAATTTGTAACCCGCTTCCTTGATTTCGCCGTTGGCTTTGAGAATATGTTCAATATCGACAGCAAAAAATCAGAAGAGATACTCGAGACGGCCAAACGTTATCTCGAAAGCAAAAAGTCTAATGAAGTGGACACCCCCGAAATTCGCGCCATCAAAGGCCTGATCAGGCGGGGCGAAGCGAAGGCCACGTGCCGGTACGTGGGTATACCTGACGATAACAGTCATTTTCAAAACCTGCCCTTCTATGAAACGGGTACCATTGAAAAGAAACCCATGGGCGAAGAAGACATCCGGCTCACCATTGAACTGCTGAGGCAAATAAAACCCCACCAGATATTCTGCGCCGGCGACCTTGCCGACCCGCATGGCACGCACAAGGTTTGCCTGGAAATAGTTTTCGAGGCACTCCGCAGGATAAAGGCAGATGGTGATGATTGGATAAACGACTGCTACATGTGGCTGTACAAAGGCGCCTGGCAGGAATGGGACATCAGCGAAATCGAGATGGCGGTGCCCATGAGTCCCGACCAGGTGATGAAAAAAAGATATGGCATCTTCATCCATCAGTCCCAAAAGGACATGGTGCCTTTCCAGGGATCGGATAACAGGGAATTTTGGCAACGAGCGGAAGACAGGAACAGCAACACCGCGAACCTCTATGCCCAGTTGGGCATGACCAAATATGCGGCCATGGAGGCATTCGTAAGGTGGCACTATTGATCCGCATCAACGTCCGGATCGCCGCCAAACGCTAAACACTGCGTCCCGAAACGAGTTTAATGATGAAAAGGATCACGGCCACAACGAGCAGAATGTGAATAAGGCCGCTGGTTACGTGCATGGCCAAAAAGCTGATTGCCCAGATAATGATCAGTACCACTGCGATAATGTAAAGTAAGCTTCCCATAATTCAAATTTTCGTGAAGAAATATTCTTTCGGGGACAGTACATTAAATTCTTGTGCCACCCAGTGCCATGCGCCTGACTATCCATGAAACTGTAACTGCCACGGGCATACATCTGTATGAATTAAAACCACTTTGTTAACAGGCTGTACGCGACCAACGGTCAATTGAAGACGTCAAAAACCACGCTACTTCAACTCAACAATCATTTCGATCTCGACGGGTATATTCCCAGGCAAAGAACCCACGCCTACTGACGAGCGCGCATGTTTGCCCTTTTCGCCAAATACTTCAACCATAAAATCAGAGAACCCATTGATCACCTGGGGTTGCTGCTCGAAAGTAGGTACGGCATTGACCATGCCCAGCACCTTCACAACGCGCTTTACTTTATTCAGGTCGCCGATTTGCGCCTTTAACGCTTCCAGCAGGCGGATGCCGGTGAGCCGGGCTGCCTGCTGAGCCTCCTCGAGCGAGATCTCCCCACCTACTTTTCCCCTTATGAGTTCACCGTCATCCTTCAGCGGGCCCTGGCCGGAGAGGTACACGATTTTACCGGTCTGCACCGCCGGCAGGTAATTTGCGATAGGAGTCGGAGCATTTTTCAACACTATTCCCAGTTCCTTCAGTTTCTTTTCAGGGTCCGTTTTTCTTTGTGCGGACACGCTCACTTGAAATACCATTAGCATTGCGAAAACGACGATTATTGCCTTCATGTGATTCACTTTGTTTTATTGGCAATATACTCCCTGTTGGCGACAATGTTGTTCCAACGTGTATAGAGTGCTTTTTCCTGTAAAATTTACTGATCCCTTAACGATTTTACCGGGTTGGCCAGGCCGGCTTTTACACTTTGTATGCAAATAATAAAGAGGGTAATTACCAACAGCAATATGGGGGGAATGAAAAATATGTACCACGACAGGTTCATCCTGAAGGCATAGTTCGTTAACCACCTGTCGGCAGCGAAATACACCAGCGGAATGGCAATGACAGATGCCAGTATAACAAGCTTTATGAAATCGCGCGAAAACAGGACGATAATGCTCGACAAAGAAGCACCCAATACTTTCCGGATGCCGATTTCCTTTGTACGCAGTTTAATCACGAAACTCGACAAACCCAGCAACCCCAGGCATGCATCTATTATAGCGAGCGATGAAAACAGCGCAAACACGTTTCCCAGTCGCTTGTCTGATTGGTATTGCTGGTTGAAATAATCATCGAGAAAGAAATACTCAAATGGGTTTCCGGGAAAGCTGCTTTTATAAACGTCTTCGATTTTATCCAGGTTACGGTCGAGGTTCGACGCCTGGATATTCACTGCGTAATATTTCGAGTCGGGCTCTCCGGAAGAATAATATACGATAGGATCATACTTTTCCTTAAGAGAACGCTGGTGATAATTTTTCACCACGCCAATGATATTGCAATCCACCTCATGGGCATTTAAAATAACCACAACATCTTTGTTGAGGGCCTCTTCGTTGTTTCTGAACCCAAGAGCCTTCACGATTTCCTCGTTGACCAGTACGTTGGTCACTTTTTGGTTATTCATGAAACTTGTGTCGGACCTTCTAAAGTTTCTTCCTTCTACAATCTTTATGTCGAATGTTTTGAAGAACTGGTCATCTACAGCCATCTGGTACACCACAAAATTGTGCGTTTTATCTTGCTCCGCTCTCCTGATGCTGTTGCGGGAAAGGATCGATCTGCCGGGTATGTCAGACGACGATGTTACCTGCTGAACAAACGGATTTCGTGAAATTTCGTTCCGGAAATACGAGTCTTTTTTAGCCAGCGTCGAATCAAAGACAGCGGGCGCCTTGATCACCAGCATTTGGTCCTTTTGATAACCCAGGTCCTGTTTCCGCATGTACGATAGCTGTCGCGATACAATAATCGTAGCGGCTATCAGCATGATCGACAATACAAACTGGAACGATACGAGAATTCGCCTGAGTGAGATGTCGGAATTGCTTTTTGCCAGGATGCATTTCAATACTGCCACCGGTTTAAATGCAGACAGCACAAACGCCGGGTAAATGCCCACTAAGAACGCGCCGGCAGCAAATAACAGGAACAATGTTATCCAAAACAGCGGCACCGTTCCCATACCCGATGTAAAAAATCCGCTGCTGAGATTTTTCCCGATAAAATCGTTGTATAACGGCGTAATGGAAATAACAATTATGCCAGCACGCAGCAGCGCGAAGAAATTGATCAGAACAGATTCAAAAAGGAACTGTCCCACAAGCTGTGCTCGCTGGGCGCCGACAACTTTTCTGAGACCCACTTCCTTGCCCCGCTCGAGCGATTTGGCAGTGGAGAGGTTCACATAATTTATCCAGGCGATGACGAGCACGAAAATGCCAATAATGGAAAGAAATGTAATTTCTTTTTGACTGCCGTTCGGTTCGGCTTCTTTCAAATAATGCGAATGAAGATGAATAGCTGTTAATGGCTGCAGGTAAAATGTGTTCCCGAATTTCAGCTCGCGGTGAATGGCGCCGAGGTGTTTCTCGACAAAAGCCGGAAACGCGGCCTCCACTTTCCCGGGATCGGCGCCCCGGGCCAGCATAATGTAATTGTAGTATTCGGGCCAGGCCCAGTTATCATCGATCCTCATATTTGGCGGCAATGTTGCAAACGATAGCAGCACGTCGAATTTAAGATGCGAATTTTCTGGTACATCTTTGAAAACTCCTGTGATCCGAAAATCCAATGAACCGTTCAGGTGCATTCTCTTGCCAATAGGATTCTCTTTTCCGAAATATTTTTTGGCCGTCGACGCTGAAATGACCATCGAATTGGGCTCGGTCAATACTTCCGAAGGATTTCCACTCATCAGTGGATAGGTGAACATCGAGAAAAACGAAGAATCGGCCAGGTAGGTCCTTTCTTCGTTAAATATTCTGCTGGTGCCGTTGGGGTCGTTATAGGAAAAGGTCAATGAGTTGAAAAATATTGAGGGATGCACCACCCTTGTAAATGCCTCCACTTCCGGAATCTCCTCCTTCATTGCAGGCCCCACAGCGGGATGGTTGGCAGCGGTGGTCGGAACATTGGAAAAGCTGCCTGAATACGCAATGGGAATCCGGTAGATCCTGTCGGCGTTTTTGTTGAACCGGTCATAACCCGATTCAAAATGTACATATTGAAAGATAAAGAAACAGGCAGCCATGCCGATGGCCAGACCCAGTATATTGATCAGGGAGTGCAGTTTATTCCGGAGTATGTTGCGATAAGCCACTTTTGCGTAGTTCCTGATGATCATGTTTTGACAGCCCGCAATAACATGCCATTTGCTATCGGCTTGGTAGTCAGGCGCTAAGAAGCCCGTTTTGCTAAAGGTGTTCGCTTATGATACAGGTTGTTGCCCGCTTACGGGCATTTGAAAATCACCGCGGTTGACTGAATGGCCCAGTAGCGATTTTTTGTATTGAAGAGGTGTTACGTTATACTGCCGCCTGAACGAACGAATAAAGTGGGACGCGCTTTCAAATCCCGCGTCAAACGATAATTCATTAATGTTTTTATCGGTTACCTGCAAGAGTTGCTTCGCATACTCCAGCTTTTTTCGAAGCAGCCACCGGGCAGGCGTCGTGTTATAAACAGCAAAGAAATCTCTTTTGAAAGAGGCGAGGCTCCGCCCCGATATCCTCGCAAACTCTTCCAACTTCATATTGTAAATGAAATTTTTTTCCATGACCTCCTGCAGGCAGACCCTGTTCTTCCGGCACAGTGAAAGCAGGTAAGCGGAAAGCCTTTGGTTTTTTGCAGAAGAAAGAACACTCATGATCAGCTCGCGGAACTTAAGTTCGAGAAGCGCAGCAGGCGGCTTCTGCTCCTGCCCGAAATAGCTAAACACCGATTGAAAATAGGTGTCAAGAACGGCATCCGGCTCAACGGGAATTACCGAGTCTGATGGCAGATCCGCCGCTTTCAACGCCATTGGCACTTCATATTGTTGGATTGTCTCGACAATAAAGTGATCGGGAACGAAAATAATCAGGGCGCAAAACTCGCGGTCGTAAAACTGATGGACGATATTCGCACCCTTCTTTACGAACACGGCCTGGCCCACTGTGGCCTGGTAAGTTGAAAAAAGGGTTTGCCAGATCTTTTTTCCTCCTAAAATGTAAATAAAAAAGTTGTGCAGAGAGAAGACCTTTAGTTTCTGTTCGTCGTTCAGGCATTTGTATTCGACAAATAAAAGATCGTTGACCTTAAACTGCCGGAAAAGACAATTCTCATATATAATATCAAAGAGGCGAAACATAAGCTGCCCGGTGTATGATTAAGTTACGAAATTTGCGAGACAGCATGGGCGGCTTTTTTCAGCTGCAGGTCTTCCAACCCTGTAATGACCTCGCTATCCGGCAACGGCCTCTAAAATGGGCCCCCGTGTGATGGTAGTTGGTTCCGGGACGATATCCGTAACCCTGAAGTCGAAATTGCTCAGGGCAGGATGCGCCAATACCGATTGAACTAACGGGCTTTCTTTAAACGTTCCGAGTGCTTTTTCACTACTGAAGAGGTAAACGGCGCCACCTTCCCTTTTTTCTTCATCGATCAGCCATATTTTCCATTGGCAACCCGGCACCGCGGCAAATTTGTCGGCTACAGAAGCGAGGAGGCTCCGGAATTCATGATGGGGCAGGCTGTAGTTGAATTTTGTGATGAGAATTTTCTGTATCATCGCTATTTGTTTTTTGGGTGAAAAAACTGCGGGCGCACACACGCCCATTGAAAGTGAAAGATCGCCCGCAAACGAAAAATAAAATAGCCCGGAACGGTCAAAAAATTGACTGTACGGTTCAACACAAATGCATAAAAATCAATGTGTATTTATGAGAATTTTACTTCTGGCTATCACGATTGCCGCCTCATTTGCCCGAGGCTATTCCCAAACCGGGGCGGTACAGGATATCGACAACATCATAACTGGCGAATCAGCGCTTAAACCCCTGCGTTACCTGGCAGCCGACGAATTGATGGGCAGGTCGCCCAAAAGGCCGGAGATTCAGTTGGCCGCCGATTATATCGCCGATCAATTCAGGGTGTATGGCGTGGAGAAAATAGAGGCATTGGACGATTACTTTCAGCCGTTTGAATTGGTAACCGACACCACGAATAACGTCACCCCTAAAGTGATCGGACGACCCGTTTTAACGCCGGCAAACAACTCCAAACCGATCTTAGCAAATAACGTTATGGGCATGGTTGAAGGCACCGATGAAACACTGAAGAAACAATTCATCGTTCTTTCCGCGCATTATGACCATCTCGGCGTGGCGCCGGTTCCAAAAAGCGTGAATGGTAAAAAGGATAGTATTTACAACGGGGCACGCGACAATGCGATTGGCGTGACAGCCGTAATGAACGCGGCCAGGTATTTTGCAAAACATCCTGCCAGGCGTTCGATACTATTCATACTGTTCACCGCCGAAGAAATGGGTTTAGTCGGCAGCCGTTACTTTGCGGAACACCCTGTATTACCGCTGAACAAAATCGTCTATAACCTCAATTGCGACAATGGCGGGTACAACGATACGACCATAATCACCGTGATAGGCCTCGGACGAACATCTGCTGACGACGACATTAAAAAAGCCTGCCTGGATTACGGCGTGGAGGCAATTGCCGATCCGGTTCCGGAATTAAACCTTTTTGACCGCAGCGACAATGTTAACCTCGCGGCGAAAGGAATACCTGCGCCCACGTTTGGTATGGGCGTGACCAGCTTCGACTCGGTTATCCGAAAATATTATCACCAGGTAACCGATGAAGTAAGCAGCTTCGATTTAAAATATGCGCTCACATACATCAAAGCATACATCCTCGCGGCAAAGAATATAGCCGACAACCCTGCTCAGCCCGCCTGGATAAAAGATGACAAGTATGAAGCTGCCTGGAAACGGCTATATGATTTACCGATACATTAAATCACTCAGCTCTTTTAATGGCAACACGGGATATAATTCTTTACTTAAGTAGTCCTTTAATTCGTTAACCTGGTCTACACGGAACGGTTCACTGATCACCATGAGTTGAAAAGCAGTTTTGGGCGCCTTGGGATCAAAGAAGTCGGACGAAAATGTGTACAGCCTTTTCGTGGCCAGCGTATCGGCGCTGTTGTCGAGGTACGGTTCATACAACAAGTGGCTGCCCAACCTTGCGTTTGCTTCTTTCGATGATGGTGATTCATTATATATCGCATAACTGGCAGGGGCCTTCTTTTCGCCGGGGGTCATCGTCGAAAGCTTCTTTTCAAAATATTGCTTTCTTGATTTCTTGAGTTCAACCAATTTTACCATTGTGTTGCGGCTGCTTTCAAGCTGCGCCATCGAGCTTTTCAACGCCGGGTTTTTGGCCAGCTCCTCAAACGTTTTCGCACTTTCTTCCAATCCTTTTGACTCTTCGGCGATTTCAGCATTTAGTCGTACGAGGAACACGCGAATATATTGCTCCGCAGTTACTGGCCGGAAAACCGGCCGGTTCGAAGGATTCAACATCAAAAACCTTACGGGCCTGCCGTATTCGGTGTTAATCCCCTCTCCTACACGACAACCATTGATTGTTTTGTACGAAAGTGGAAAAGTGTCGGTGAATATTTTCGGGATGTTCAATGCGTTTGTTTCTTCACTGAACATTACCGACTGGTTATCCATGAGTCGTTTGCTGTTGTTGATGGCAATGATAAGATCGGGAGCGTTTTGATCCTGGCGCTTTACCGTGCCGTCCTGTTGTTTGTAGAAGCGAAAGAAATTGATGTTGAGATTGGCGGCATACGGCTTGCCTTTTATTGTTGTGCTGTACCATTGCTGCACATCGAAGCCTTTTGGATGAGCGAGTGCCGGTATCCCGTTCATCACGTCGTACACAGCATCTATTTTAAACCCGGGAACGCTCGAATGCTTCGCGGGGTAAAGGCGGCCAGGCACGTTTCTCTCCCACTGAAAATCCTGAGCGCAAAGCGTTGCCTGGCAAAGGGTGCCCGTAATTAATGTAGAAAGGAAGATCGTCAGCTTCATTCTATATATTTTAAAGCTTGACAAACTCCACCCTGCGGTTGTTGGCCTTTCCTTCGGCTGAATCATTCTTATCGATCGGCTTCGTGGCGCCGAAGCCCTTGGCAGTAAGTCGCGCCTCATCAATCCCCATCTGCACCAGCTTTGCCTTTACCGCTTCTGCACGCTGTTGCGATAACTTCATATTGCCATCAGCACTTCCGTCACTGTCGGTGTGTCCATTAATTTCAAACTGCAAATCGCTATGTGCCTTCATCAGCTTCGCAATTTCATTGAGTGCCCCCATCGACTCAGGCTTGATGGTCGATTTGTTCACATCGAATAGTATTCCGTGAGTGATGAACTTTCCGTCGGTTACAATTTTATTGTACTTATCATCACCGCCCGCAGCGAGACGAAAGTTTTTAATCTTGATGCCATACCGGTCCGATTTGATATTCACCTTAGTCGCGCCAACCGGCAAAGTGTTTGTCGCCACCACGCGATACTCGTCGATGTATGCCTTGCCGATATTCTTACGAACATAGATCGCGATGTGGTGCCACACATTTCCGGTGTTCACCGACTTGCTAAGCGCCTCTGGTAATATTTGGGCTCCTGTGGACCTTTCGGCAAATGCCGCCCTTGAATTACTCACGATCACGAAGCTGAAAAAAGGCGTATTTCGATAATTATTATCGCCGGCCTTGCGAAATTGCACCTCAAAATCGTTTACATACCTGAAATACGAGTCGTCGTTTTCATACATCATATCGAATTCAAGCGTAAACTGTTCCGGCAAATAGTTCTCAGTGGTCATTAAAGGCGAAATCGTTGCGTTTCCCTCTGCCTGCATGTGTACGATCTTTTCGCCATTGAACGTCTGTATCTCGGCGTTGCCGTTGTTCACCACAAAACGCGCCGGCAACTCGGCATCTGGCTCGGCGCTCAGGTCGGGTTCAAAAATGATTTTGTCGCCGGCAACGAAGTCGTAGTTTTTGTAAGTGTTGAGAGATGCCGGCCTGGCTTTAACCGGTTCGTCGCCGGATGAGTTGGGGCCGGTATCTCCAGCGTCATCAGTGCGTTTTTTGCCGATGCCGTCTACTGTCTTGTCAATAGCTTTGTCGGTAGCCTGCCCTGCTTTACTGACCACCTTGTGCGCTGCCCGCGACTTTACTTCGTTCTTTATTCTTTTTAAAAGCTGCGCCTGCGTGTTTTCGATCGAAAAGAAAATTAACAGGAAGAGAAGCGACCGCAAGAAACCAAATGCTGTTTTCATAACAAAAATTTGAGAAAGGTGAATTGATGCTGGTGTTCGAATGCTTCACAAATATCATTTGTGCGGATACCGTAAACAATCGCCGGAAAACAGGGTTTTTTCATCTACCGGAAAAGGGGGAATTTTTATAAAGCATTGGATTGTTGCCCGTTTTTAATGAAATTCGTCATACACCGGAAGCTTTCCCTTTCAACAACCCATGAATTTGTCCACCCATAAAATATGTTTCACCTTCTTTTTGTTTATATGCTGCCAGGCCGGTTCGTTTGCACAGAACCGGTATATCGACAGCCTAGAAGATGCGCTGTCCCGGCAAACGCTGCCGGATACAGCGCGCATGGAAACGCTCATTAATATCGGCAATGCATACGCTGCCGACAGTCCGGCGGTGGCTAAAGAGAAATACCTCTCCGTTTATGAGACCGCTAAAAAGCAACACGACTGGTACTACCAGGCGATGGCAATGAGTGGCATGGGGCGACTGAACCGCAACTACGATACGGCGATGCATTTTTACCTGCTGGCGGATAGTCTCTATGCGCTCGATCCCTCGCAAACCTCGATCGAATCCAGGGCAACGAACAAAGCCTCCATAGCGGAACTGGAAAGAGAGAAAAATCATTATGAGAAGGCACTCAGCACCTTCCTGGAGGCCATCAGCATCATGGAACAAAGCAACGCTAATAATAAGTGGCTGTCGCTGGCCATTTTGTATTCAAATGCCGGAAGCGTTTACTACGACCTGAATCAATTTACAAAAGTGCTCGAATACGATCTTAAAGCGCTCGACGCTTACCGGCGGCCAAACAACGATCCTTCGTACATCGTCATCGCCGAATTGTATGTAGCCGGCGACTACAAGAACCTGAACAAATTGCCCGATGCCAAAGCGCATATTGTAAAGGCTGAGCAACTCGCGGCCAACCTGCACTCCAACGATCTTTCGTACAGGGTCTATGATGCGTGGGGCGCGTACTACCAAAAAACAGGTCAATATCCCGAAGCCGTGACGGCTTATCGAAAAGCGGCGAGCTATGCCAAAAAAAGCAAAAGCCTTTTCCGGGAGATGAATTGCAACAGGATGCTCGGATTTATTTACCGCGACATGAAAAATTATTCGCAAAGCGCGGTGCATATGCAGCAAGCGCTATTGCAAACCAGGAAGCTGGAAAATAAACTATTGGAAGCCGAATTACTGAAGAACCTTGGACTGGTGCACGCTGAATTGGGTGATCGTGAAAGATCAATTCAATACTACCAGGACTACATCCACCTAAGCGACAGCCTTAACGCAGATGAAACAAAACGTAAAATAAATGAGATAGAGAACAAGTATCAGTCGGAAAAGAAACAGGATTCGATATTGGCTTTGCAAAAGGGCAACGCGTTGCAGAGAGCTCAGTTGGAACAAAAGGCCACAGTGAACCTGGCACTCATTGTGGGATGCGGCCTGCTGGTCCTGGTATCGGTGCTGCTTTATACGAATTTCAAAAACAAGAACCGCCTGTTCCGCCAAAAGGAAGAATTGCATGCACAGCAAATCAACCGCCTGGAAAAGGAGAAGAAATTATTGGCGGCACAATCGCTTTTAAAGGGTCAGGAAGAGGAAAGAAGCCGGCTTGCGCGGGATCTTCACGACGGTGTGGGCGGTTTATTATCAGGCGTAAAACTAAGTATGTCAACCATGAAAGGGAACGTCTTTTTATCAGATGACAATGCACGGTCATTTGAAAATGTCATTGTGCAATTGGATCAGTCTATTGCCGAACTCCGGCGTGTGTCGCACAACATGATGCCCGAGGCGCTGATCAAGTATGGCCTTAAGGAAGCTGTAGAAAATTATTGCGAAAACCTGAACATGTCGGGTAAAATAAAAGTACAATTGCAAACTTATGGCATGGATGCACGCATGGAGCAAAGCGCTGAAATTGTGATTTACCGCATTATACAGGAACTTCTCAACAACGTTATCAAGCATGCAGAAGCGGGCACGGTTTTAATACAACTGGCGCGACAGGACGACCGCTTCAACCTTACGGTCGAAGATGATGGAAAGGGCTTCAACGTTAGCGAAGAACGACATGGTGCCGGCCTGGCGAATATTAAAGCGAGGGTTGATTACCTGAACGGCACCATGGATGTGGTTTCTGCAAAAGGCGAAGGCACTTCTGTTCACATTGAAGGAAGTTGTGCATGAATTTATTTTACAGCGTTTTAAATTGTAATGGGCATGGCTACGCGCGTTTTTATTGTTGATGATCACCCGGTGGTGGTGGCGGGATTGCAATCACTCCTGGGCCAACTGGAAAATATTGAAGTTGCCGGTGCTGCATCGAACGCCTTCGAGGCTATTTCTTTTTTGAAGGCTCATGCAGTTGATGTTATCTTGCTGGATATAAACCTGCCTGATGTTAGTGGCATCGATCTTTGCAGGAAAATTCGCAAAGATTTTCCGGAAATAAAAATTTTGGGGATCAGCACCTTCAGCGACCGCAGCTATATTTCACGAATGATAGAGAACGGTGCGGCAGGTTACCTGATGAAAAGCGCATCGGCCGGGCAAATTGCCGAAGCGATCGAAACCGTGCTGAACGGCAAGATGTATGTAAGCGTTTCGATGGAACACGTGCTGCGGCCATTGTCGGTTACCGCACCCGGTAATCTCGCGGTGCTCACGAAGAGAGAAAAAGAGATTTTAGGCCTCATTGCGGAAGGACTCACCAATAACCAGATCGCAGAAAAGCTCTTCATCAGCCAGCTTACCGTGGACTCTCACAGAAAAAACCTGCTGACGAAGCTAAACGTCAACAATACCGCCTCGCTGATCAGGGTTGCAATGGAACAAGGGTTGATTTGAGCCTGTTCTTTTCTTGATGTTGCTGTATTTTGACGACAACACGGCACATCACGCGCTGCACCTGGCACCGCATGAGAATAAAATGCCGGAAATTTATCCGTTCGGCAGATAAAGGTACGATGTAAGTGACAGGTTTGAACGAATGGTATGAAAGTTGTGCCCAGCGGCAATAAATTATTCAACATGAAGAAGATTGCGATTAATGGATTTGGCAGAATCGGCAGGGCCGCCCTGAAAATAATTATGGACACTCCCGGCCTGGAGGTCGTTGCGATCAACGACCTGATGACCATTGAAAATGCGGCTTACTTATTCCGTTACGATAGTGTATATGGAAAATATAAACATGAGGTTAAAGTGAATGGCAGCCATTTGGAAGTTGCCGGCAGGAAAATATTGTTTGTTTCAGAAAAAGATCCCGTAAAACTTCCCTGGAAGGACGCGGGCATTGACATTGTCATTGAAAGCACCGGCGTTTTTACAAAGCGGGAAGATGCAGAAAAGCATATTCAGGCCGGAGCAAAAACCGTGGTATTATCGGGTCCCACGAAAAGCAAGGACACGCCAACAGTGGTTCATGGTGTAAATACGGCAGATGGTAAAGCAGCCGTTTTTTCATGTGCGAGCTGCACCACCAATAACGTGAGCCCCGTTATGGAAATCATGAACAGGAGGATCGGCGTCAAAAAAGCCATACTTAATACGATTCATGCCTACACGGCGTCGCAGATCCTGGTAGATGCACCTTCTAAACGTGCGCCGAGGATGGGCCGTGCCGCTGCCATCAATCTTGCGCCGGCGTCAACCGGTGCGGCCGTTGCTACCACTAAGGCACTTCCTGAACTGGAAAATAAATTCGATGGAGTGGCGATACGGACGCCGGTTCCTGTCGGTTCTATTTCGGATATCACTTTTATTGCCTCGAGAAACACCACCGTCGATGAAATTAATAGTGTTTTGATGGAGGAATCGAAAACGGACAGGTATAAGCTGGTGATTTCTGTTTCGAATGAACCTTTGGTTTCTTCGGATATTGTTCAAAGTTCTTTCGCGGCTATCGTTGATTCGGAGATGACCAGGGTTGTGGATGGTGATTTGGTAAAAATCATGGCGTGGTATGATAATGAATGGGGATTTACCAACCAGATGATCCGGCAGATCCTTGAGCTTTAACTTAAAAAAATTGAATTATGTTAAGAGGAAAGAAAGAAAAGAAGACGCCGGAGAAGGTAGATCCGCAGCTTGATGCGCCTTCGGTGGCCAACCAGGAGAAGCATATTAATTTTTTGGCTGAAGAGGCAGGGGAAGTTCCTGCACGCAACGACAGTGAGAAGGAAGATATTGAAGAGAGGAAAAGGGAGTGGAGAGAAGGTATCGAGGAGGGGAAAGAAGAACAGGATAAAAAACTTCCTTTCGAAAAACGGGACCTCAATGAGAATGAGGAATATTAGGTTTGAATGATCATCTGATCGGGTTTCTTTTACATCACTCCCGAGGAATGCTTGTCTGGCGAGTAATTCGGCCGTTGGCGGCAGGTCCTCCCCCGGTCCCTCCTTCGTCGGGACCACCCCCTCCGGAGGGGGATAGGGCAGCCGCTTCAGTCAACGATATCCCCGCTGGCCACTGCGTTTCCGTGACACTATATCCCCCGCTGGCCAGTGCGTTTCCGTGGCACTATATCCCCCGCTGGCGGGGGTGGCGCGAAGCGCCGGGGGTGGACCCGGCATTTCAATCTCTTTCAACCAACTCAGTAAGCAGAATCGGTTGCCCGTCCGTAACAATAATCGTATGCTCATGCTGCGCCATAAACCCTCCCCTGTTGCCGACCATCGTCCATCCATCATGCGAAGTTTCAACAACATTGGATAAGGTCGATATAAAGGTCTCAATAGCCACAACTTCGTTTTTCTTGAATCTCCTCCTGTCAAAACGATCACGGTAATTTAGCAGGTCGTGAGGCGGCTCGTGCAGGGCGCGGCCAATCCCGTGACCGCCAAGATTTTTAATCACCTTATACCCTCTTTGTTTTGCCTGCGATTCGATGAGTTGTCCTATAGCTGCGATCCGCATGCCGCCCCTGATGCTGCTGATCGCTTTGTGAAGAATTTCCTCTGAAGCGTCGACAAGTTTTTGATGCTCGTAAACATCATTTCCCAGTACAAACGATCGGCCGTTGTCCGACCAAAAGCCGTTCACTTCAGCCGACACGTCGACGTTGATCAAATCGCCTTCCTGAAGTATGCGATCAGAAGGGACGCCGTGGCAGAATTCGTTGTTTACGCTGATGCAGGTGGTGCCGGGAAATCCATAGGTCACTTTCGGAGCCGACTTAGCACCGAATTGCTCCAGGACCGACGCGCCATAGTCATCCAGTTCCCTGGTTGTCATTCCAACCCTGGCATAGTTGACCATTTCTGCAAGTGCAACGGCAACCGCTTCGCCAGCCTTCTTCATCCCTATCAGCTCCGATTCTTTAGATATGGACATACGCTATGATTTTAATAACTCGAAATATTGATAAAAGGTAAAGTTACCGCACCCTCATCGATCCACTATCATTCCCGTGAATTTTACGGTAAAATCTAACCGATGAACATATTTTTCAGGATCGTTACTGTACCGTAAAACCTTATAACCAGAAAGCTCGCCATCGGCTACCCATATCGGTTCGTTCGATCCTGGCTTGTCGTAACGATCCAGGCGGGTAAAATAAATTTTGGTGTAATTAGAATCCAGTGGCTTTTTCAACGCATCACCTGGATAGACATCGTTTATAAAGTAGTTCCAATCGCGCGATCCGTCATGCGTGCTCAAAACGATAGGTGGATATAGGGTTGGCCCATACGCAAATTCGTATACTTTTTTCAGTTCCGGATTTTCGGGAATATTCTGGAAGACAGAATTGCTGAAGGAAAAATAGGGAAACGGTTTACTGTCATCTTTATATTTTATCGAGAAGTAGCTGCCAGAGGGCGTCATTTGTGCGCTGATTCCCGGAAAATTAGTCAGGTAAGTCGGGTCGTTATTGTTCGTTGATACCGAAGTTAATAAGATACTGTCTGCGAAAACCGCGCGCGCACTATCGGCAGGCGAAGGGAGTGTCGCTACCACTTTGTAGAAAATAGATCGCTCGATTTGATCGGGCGGTTTCGAAATTGATGACTTCTTACAAGCGGAGACCATACTAAGAAAAATAATAGAATAAAGCGCCAGGGGTCTCATGTATTAGTTTTACTGCTTGAGTTTTATTGATTGTGCATGGATAAATTACTGTAGTTTCTTCGAAGAATAAAGTTAAAATTGTTAGTAATTGTAATCATCTGTTTATGTCTTCGCCTATATTCGCTTCAGCTAATCTGTGTATATCAGACAAGGGACGGCAAGATTATCGCCAAACTTTTCAATAATACGAATACACGAGATAGTTTAACAAAAGCATTATTAAAACCGTTTTCAATTTTACAAACCATTTGATGGTTTTGGGCGTTTTTCAAACAAGTAGTAACTACTGAAAAATATGAACGCGGCTAATGATAAATAAATTGCCGACAAAACAAATATTGATTCAGATATCACGAAATAAAACTGGAAACAAAGTATGACCAATATTATTTTCCAGTACTGATTCATGGTAAAGTCTTCCAGGAAACAAATGCTGTTCATGAGTAGAACGAGACCGAAAGCGCTCGTCGCGAAATAAATTGCATCATCGTAGTGCAGATGAACAGGTGTAACAGATATGATTGTTATTATTTCCGGTAAAAGTAGAAAGAAATAAAAAATCGTGTAATCCGCAAATCGGCGAATCAATGAGACGGGATAAGACCTGTAAAGGATCATATATACTTCTTCAAACGACCGGACCCTGTGAATAATAACTCCATTCGCTAAAATCCCCAAACTAAGAAAGATATACGGAAATTGAACGTCATATGCTGTAGTATCATTTATCCGGACAAAACCATAAAAAAGGGAACAGGTAAATAGTTTTATCGTAATGAGCACTGTTTTTTGCTGTTCCAGGAGATATCTGAGGAGTACAGCCGGATAGCCGCTTAATCCTTTAAGAAGACTGAAGTTTCTGGTATCTGGCAAACCTGGAAACTTCATCCTTTTAAGTACACCGACTGCAGGTACGACGCACAGGATAACCAGATAGACGACCAGTACGATTAAAAGAATATAAGAATGATGATAAAATGCAACACCGATAATCAGCAATGCGTACCATCCGATGAACACAAATAATGTGCTTATTAAGAAGAAACACCAGGCGAGCCGTTGAATATAGGAAAGGGAGTTGAAGATGTAAAAAAACTGGCTTTCCGGTTTCGCTAATTTTCGAACAACAAACGAGAAGCATTTATACATGTATAGCAACCAAAACAAACATACGATAACAAAAGTGTCGATATTGTTCAGCATCCCGACAATCAGGGAATGATGATAATATAAAACGCCTTGTCCATCAAGGTGGCCTACTCCTAAAATCGCTACGGTATAAAAAAATATGAATGCTCCCATATTTTCTCTCAGGAAAGGCTCTATAAATGTCCTGCGAATAATAGTAAATATTGAAATCATATCATGTTGACAGTTTGATTACTCACCAACAGCCTTTTATTGGAAAACGAAACAAGCGCATCTATTTCAAGATGGGAACTTAATAGCACCAAAGTGCCGGAAGAAGTTCTTTGACGCACAAGCTCGCAGACAATCAATGCTGAAGATTCATCCAGGGTGATTAACGGTTCGTCCAATGAAATAATTGATGGATTGCCAATAAAGGCCAACAAAAGCGACAATTTTTTTAGCGTACCGCTCGAGTATGTGCCAGTACGTAAACCAATAAATTCAGACATTTTCAACATCTCCGTTAGGTTTCTGGATTCCTGAACAGTTGCGCCCCTCAGAATCCGATAGAACTCCAAAAGTTCTTGTCCAGTCATGAATCCAGGGAATAATGGCTCCGCATCAGCCCAGGACACATGGCGTCGGTATTCAACAGAACGACGTTTAACGTTGATATCTTCGAAACAGATTTGACCGTCGAAAGGAAGGACACCAGCTATCATGCGCAGAAATGTCGACTTTCCGGAACCATTCTCACCTTTCACCCAATACATATCTTTCTCAAGGTCAAGTTGAAAGATTTCGAGCACCAGTCTTCTGTCAAAGTATTTTTTGACATCTTTAATTTTGAGCATACATGAAAATATATTTTTTATTCAGCTAAACAG